>DATEJV010000190.1:0-5323 GCA_035277745.1 Gammaproteobacteria bacterium
ATTTCGGCGTCGGCCCCTTCACCACCTCGACCAAGTCTGCGGGTCGCAGCCATTGCTTGTAGGCCGCCTGGATTTGCGGGGCGGTGAGTTCCAGAAAATGCTGTCCGGCAATCAGCGGCTCGTCCAGCGGCAGGCCGTCCACGGAGCGCTGCAACCAGCCGCCAGCGATGCTGTCCACGCTCGCTTCCTTGAGCGGAATGCTGCGCAAGGCCAAGGCTTTGGCGCGTTGCAGTTCCACCATGGTGACCGGGGTAGCCTGCATTTCGGTCAGATCGCGTACCACGAGATTCCGGGCCTGGTTGACCTTGTCCGGATCGCTGCCAAACTCGACGGAGAAGGTGCCGCGCGTGGGGGTGAGCACCAACCTGGAGCTCACGTTGTAAACCAGGCCGGTTTTCTCGCGCAGATCGCGGTACAGGCGCGAGGCATAGAAGCCCTGCCCCAATACCGTGTTGCCGAGCGCCAGCGCATAGCGGTCCGGACTGCTCAGGTTCACGCCCAGGGTTTCACTGAGTGCCACGGTGTCCTGCACGCTGGTCTTGTCGGGCACCACGGTGCGCGGCGCCGGTTTGCTGAGCGGGATCGAAGGCAGATTGGTTTCGGGTCTGGGCCCCTCCGCCTTCCAATCGCCAAAATACTTCTCGATGACCGACTTGGCCGCAGCGGGCGTGATCGCGCCCATGACCACGATAGTGGTCAGGTCCGGCCGGAACGCGCGGCGGTGATAATTTTGAACGTCGGCCAGTGTCAGGCCCATGATGCTTTGCGGCGTGGCTTCCCGCAGTGCCGGGTCGCCGGCCGGCACCAGCGCCTGGGTGATGGCGCGCCGGAACAGGTAGTCGGGACTCTGCAGCTGGCCGGCCTGCAGACGCGCGGTCTGCATCTGCACCACCGGGAAATACTGTGCCGGCAGGCCGGGATGCAGTTCGTTGTCGGCCAGCAGCTGCACGGCGCGCTCGAAATTCGCCGCCGGCGCCTCCACCGAGAACTGCGCGCCGGCGCTTTCCTGCGCGGCGATGTCATCCAGCGCCTTTTGGAACGCCACCCGGTCAAGCGTCGTGGTGCCGTAGCTGAACAGGCCGTCGAGCACGTCCGCCACGCCGTCCTGACCCGCGGGTTGCTGCAAATCCGGCTGGCTCTTGACCCGGCCATAAACCGAAACCGTAGCGCTCACGTTCGTGGGCTGCACGATGAGCCGGATGCCGTTCGGCAGCGTGTTCACCACCGGATGCAGCGTGCGTTTAGGCAAATTCAGACGCGCCAGCGCGGTCGCCGCCCACTTGGGCAAGGTCACGGCTTTTTCGGGTGCGGTACTGAAGGATTCCGCCCCGCCGAAACCTTTCGCGGCCACCGGCTTGCCGGACGATTCCGGCGTCAGGACTGCGGTGAACGCGTGTTCTTGATCGAGATACTCGCGCGCCACGCGGTCCACGTCCGCGACCGTGACCTGGTTGAAAGCCGCGATCATGTCGTTGGGCGAGTCCAGGCCCTGTACCGCAAGCGCCTCAGACCAGGTTTGCGCCAGGCCGTCCACGGAGTTCTTCTGGAAATCGAGTTGGGCGATTTCCTGGCGCTTGGCGGCAGCCACCAGATCCGCGGGCACGCCCTGCTTCACGGTGTCGGCCAGTACCCGGCTGATCTCCCGGGTCAGCGCCGCGGAATCGCCGCCCTTGGGGAACACGCCCACGGCAAGCCCGGCACCGGCGGCGGGCAAGGTTGCATTGAAGAAGGTCGCGTACAACGCTTTGCCCTCCGGCACCAGCGCATACAGATTGCCGCGCTGACTGGCCAAAACGTCGCTCAGAATCTGGCCGGCAGCGTAATCGGGGCTGTGGTAACCGGGCATACGGAAGGTGATGACCGCAAGCCCGTAGGGAGTATCGGTCGGCAGCTTCAGGGTTTGCGGCTGTACGGGTTCGAATTTCACCGCCGGCCGCTCCGGCAATTTCTTGGCGGGAATGCCGGCAAACAGGGTTTTGACTTTGGCCACCGTGCCCGCCGGATCCACGTCGCCCACGATCACCAGGATGGCGTTGTTGGGTGCATACCAGGTGCTATAGAACTTGCGGAGCATCCCGGCCGTGGTCTGGTTGAACGACGGCCGGGTGCCGAGCGCGTCATGCTCGTAAGGCGTGCCCTTGAACAATACCGCCTGCAGCTGCTTGAACATCAGATATTGAGGATTCGACAGGTCGCGTGATACTTCCTGCTCGATGGCGCCGCGCTCCTTCCGCCATTCAGTCGGACTCAAATCCAGGCCACGCATGCGAGTCGCGGCGATGTGCAAGGCCACATCCAGATCATCCGACGGCACCGTGAAAAAATACTGGGTGACCGTATTCTGGGTATCCGCATTGAAACTGCCGCCCATGGCGGCGGCGATCTCCGCGAGCTGGTCCTTGGACAGCCCGGGACTGCCGCGGAACATCATGTGCTCGAGCGCATGCGCGGTGCCGGGAAAGCCGGCCGGCGCCTCGCTCGATCCCACCAGGTAATTCATCATCGTGGTCACGACCGGCGCCAAATCATTTTTCACGACCACGACGCGCAGTCCGTTCTTGAGTGTGGTGCGCACCACGCCCGGATTGTCGGCCTTGGCAAATATTGCGGGCGAGAGACCAACAGAAAGCAGCAGCAATATGCAAAGAACGCGTCTCACATGGCGTGACATGGGAAGTCTCCGGGCTGCAGGGGTCAATGCCGACTGACGGGCCGCGGGATTATCCTGCATCCGGACAAGGCTCACAAGTGTGGAGCAACTCACCGGGAGTTTGCGCTTGTGGCCGCGTGCTCTATGCGTCTGTGCGGCACAAAAACGCAGACCGTATTTGATGCTGTAGTGCACTCGTCTGTGCATCACAGCTGACCCAGATCGGCCTTTCAATTTGACCGCTTGATTTCGTGTTCACGGAGCACAATGTGTGCGCGCGCCAAGAAGAGGTTACTGACGTGCGATATACAAAGCAGCCGGAACTGGATGCAGCTGCTGCTGGATATATTGGTCCACGCCCACGGCGGCAACACGCTGTACGTCACCCGATGCGGGGCCGAAGGCCAGCCGGTTAAGCACGTGCAGCGCCTGAACATCGGTGGACGCGAAGGCGTTGCCAACCAGCAGGCAAAATAAAACCGCCGCCACCAGCACCGGCAGCCAAACGCTACGCTTGCCCGGTGTGATGACGGCGGTCATGACCGCGAGGGTCTCTTGAGTCAGATTACCCGCGATGACCCGGGTGATTCTGCTTGTGGCGCTCGTGGCGCAAATGCCGGCGGTTTTTCTTGTCGTGGCGGATGTCCTTCTTGTCCTGGCGCATATCCTTTTCCTGGGCCTGGGCTTTCCTGAACTTGCCCTGGCTCACGTCCTTGTTGACCTGGCGCTGATCCTGGCGCACGTCACGTTTGTCCTGACGGATGTCGCGGTTGTCCTTGTGGATCTGACGGGTTTCCTTCTGCTGGGGCGTGGCCGTCGGAGCCGGGGTCTGCTGGGCAAACGCCAGCGGGCTGGCAGACAAGGCCAGCAGCGTGCCGGCAACGAGTGCAGTAGTCAGTTTCATGGTCTCAATCTCCTCAAGGTTGATGTCGGCGGGATTTCCCGGCCTTGGGGGCAAAAACGGGCCGACCGCCCAGGGGTTGACGGCGGCGGAGGGAAAAAAGGCGGGCCGGCGGTAAACGCGGCATCCATCGGCCGTTTGCACCGCCTCTCGCCCCATGGGGCACGAGGATATTCGCCTGCCCCTTTTTATTCCGCGGGTGTGTATCCGAGATTCGGCGCAAGCCAACGCTCGGCGGTTTCCAGCTCCATGCCCTTGCGCTGCGCATAATCTTGCACCTGATCGCGGTTGATTTTGCCGACGGCGAAATAGCGCGATTCGGGATGCGAGAAATAGAAGCCGCTGACCGCGGCCGCCGGCCACATGGCGTAATGCTCGGTGATCTTGATGCCGGTGCGCCGTTCGACATCCAGGATCTGCCAGATACCGGCTTTCTCGGTGTGCTCGGGACACGCAGGATAGCCGGGCGCCGGGCGGATGCCTTTGTATTGCTCCTGGATCAGAGCATCGTTGTCGAGTTGCTCGTCTGCGGCATATCCCCAGAATTCCTTGCGCACGCGCGCGTGCAATAGTTCCGCGTAGGCTTCCGCCAGGCGGTCGGCCAGTGACTTGAGCAGGATGGCGCTGTAGTCGTCATTATCCTGTTTGAAGCGTTCGAGATGCGGCTCGATGCCCAGCCCGCCGGTGACCGCGAAAGCGCCGAAATAATCCTCGATGCCTGTGTCTTGGGGCGCAACAAAATCCACCAGGCATTGATTGGGCTTGCCGGCTGGTTTTTCCTGTTGCTGACGCAGGAAATGGAAAGTAATCAGTTCGCTGTCGCGATTGGTGTTTTTGAACACCTTCACATCGTCGCCATTCACGGCATTGGCAGGAAACAGGCCGTAAATCCCGTTCGCGTGCACCCAGTTTTCTTCCACCATGCGATCCAGCATGTGGTTGGCATCGGCAAACAATTTGCGTGCCGCATCGCCTTTTTCACCGTCTTCCAGAATGCGCGGATAACTGGCTTTCAGTTGCCACACATGGAAGAACGGCGTCCAGTCTATATAGCCGCGGATTTCCTGCAGCGGATAATCGGTAAATACCTCGATGCCCAACCGCGCGGGCTTTCGCGGTACATACCCTTGCCATGCAATCGCCGTACGATTGGCACGCGCCTGCTCCAACGTCAGCCACTTGGTATGATCCTCGCGGCCGGCGTGCTGCGCGCGTACTTCGGCGTATTCTTTTTTAATCGCATCCACGAAGGCTTGCCTGCCGTCGCCCAGAAGACTGGTCGCGACGCTCACGGCACGCGAGGCATCCTTCACATAGGTCACGGAAACATCGTAGTTCGGCGCAATCTTGACGGCCGTGTGCGCGCGCGACGTGGTGGCACCACCGATGAGCAATGGAATCGTGAACCCTTGGCGCTGCATTTCCTTGGCCACGTGCGCCATCTCTTCGAGCGAGGGCGTAATCAAACCCGACACGCCGACGATGTCCGCTTTCTCCGAGCGTACCGTGTCGAGCAGCTTCTGCGCGGGCACCATCACACCCAGATCCACGACCTCGTAGTTATTGCAGGCCAGCACCACACCCACGATGTTCTTGCCGATATCGTGCACGTCGCCCTTGACGGTCGCCAGCACGATCTTGCCTTTGGCGCGGGCGCTGGCGTCCTTTTCCGCTTCTATATAAGGAGTCAGATAAGCCACGGCCTTTTTCATGACGCGCGCGGACTTCACCACCTGCGGCAGGAACATCTTGCCGCTGCCGAACAGATCGCC
>DATEJV010000191.1:0-3188 GCA_035277745.1 Gammaproteobacteria bacterium
GGCGGCGTTTTCCGCGAGCGAGCGCGACAAGGCGCGCGAACCCCTGTCGGGCGGGCCGTTCAAGAATTTCCTCGCGGCCCTGCAGCATATCCAGAAGCAGTACCCGCCGGAGCGCGCGCCGATCCGTACCGCGCTCGTGACTGCGCGCTCGGCGCCCGCGCATGAGCGCGTGATCCGCACGCTGCGCGCCTGGAACATCCGCATCGACGAAGCGCTGTTTCTCGGCGGCCTGCCCAAAGGCGCATTTCTCAAAACCTTCGGCGCCGACATCTTCTTCGACGACCAGAAAGGCCACGTGGAAGCCGCGGCCGGCTACGTGACGGCCGGCCACGTGCCGCACGGCGTCATCAACCGAACGTAGGTGAGGCTTCCGGCGAACGGGCAGGGCGCCTGCTAAAATGCGCGCCCTATGTCCGATGAATTCATCCATGTGCGCGGCGCCCGCCAGCACAATCTCAACGATCTTGACCTGGATATACCGCTCAACGAGCTGATCGTCGTCACCGGCGTGTCCGGATCCGGCAAATCCTCGCTGGCTTTCGACACGCTCTACGCCGAAGGCCAGCGCCGCTACGTCGAGACCTTCTCGCCCTACGCACGCCAGTTCCTGGACCGCCAGGACCGCCCGGCGGTGGACCGCATCGAGGGCATTCCGCCTGCGATTGCGATTGATCAGGTGAACCCGGTGCGCAGCTCGCGCTCCACCGTCGGCACCATGACCGAGCTCAACGATCACTTGAAGCTGCTGTTCGCGCGCGCCGCACGGCTCTATTGCCGCAACTGCGGGCGCGAGGTGCGGCGCGACACGGCCGAATCCGTTGCCGCTGCCTTGTTGGCGGATACGGTTTTTGCGGACCAGCGCGCACTGATTACCTTCGGTATACGCATACCGGCAAATTTTTCCGCCAGGGAAGTCGAAACTCTGCTCGCGGCGCAGGGTTATACGCACATCCACACGCGGACCGGCCGGGATATCGAGGTCGTGCAGGACCGGCCGCGGATTGCGGACGACAACCGCGCGCGCCTCGCGGAAGCTCTGGAAGCCGCGTTCCAGCGCGGTCGTGGCCGTCTCGGCGTCTATCCGCTCGGCGCCGACAAGCAACCCGGCACACCGCGGCGGTTTTCCGATTCCTTGCTTTGCGCCGATTGCGATATTGAGTATTCGGAACCGCGGCCGAATCTGTTCTCGTTCAATTCACCGCTCGGCGCCTGCCCGGCGTGCCGCGGCTTCGGGCGGTTGCTTGGCATTGACTGGGGACTGGTGATCCCGGATGAGTCCAAAACGCTCGCCAGTGGCGCCGTCAAACCCTGGCAAACGCCGAGTTACCGTGACTGTCAGCACGATCTGGTGCGCTACGCGAAAAAGCACGGTGTGCCGTTGGACGTGTCGTGGCGGGAGCTTTCCGACAAGCACCGCCGCTGGGTAATCGAGGGCGAAGGTTCCTGGGAAGAGCGCAAATGGTACGGCGCGACGCGCTTTTTCAAGTGGCTGGAATCGAAGAGCTACAAGATGCACATCCGCGTGCTGCTGTCGAAATACCGCGCCTACACCGCCTGTCCGGAGTGCGCGGGCGCGCGCCTGCGGCCCGAGGCAATGTATTTCCGCGTGGGCACGCGCACCGAAGCCGACCGGGTTCTACGCCCGGATGAGCGTTGCAAACCTCAAACCGTGACGCAGGCGGAAGCTGCGTACCGTGAATTGTCCGGGCTGAATATTGCCGATATCCAGCGTTTGCCGATTACGCGCGTGCGCGAATTTTTCGATGCCCTCAAGCTGCCGCCGCCGCATGATGAGGCCACCGCGCAGTTGCTCGAAGGCGTGCGTACGCGCCTGCGTTATCTCGCGGACGTGGGCCTGGGTTATCTCACGCTGGACCGGCAGTCGCGCACGCTCTCGGGCGGCGAGGTGCAGCGCATCAATCTCACCACCGCGCTCGGTACCTCGCTCACCAACACCCTGTTTGTGCTCGATGAGCCCTCCATCGGCCTGCATCCGCGCGACATCGGGCGCGTGACCGGCATCCTGCAGCGGCTGCGTGCGGCCGGAAATACGCTGGTCGTGGTGGAGCACGATCCGCAAATCATGCTGGCCGCCGACCGCATCCTGGATCTCGGCCCGGGTCCGGGCGAGCTCGGCGGCGAGGTCGTCTTCTGGGGGCGCACGGCGGAACTTGCAAAAGCGCACGGCTCGCTCACCGCGGATTACCTGAGCGGCAGGAAAAAAGTTTCCGCACGGCGCGTGCGGCGTGCACCGCAGGCGCATGCGACCTGGCTCGAAGTGCGCGGCGCGGCCGAGCACAATCTCAAGAATCTCGACGTGCGCATTCCGCTCGGCCGTCTGGTGTGCATCACCGGCGTGTCCGGCAGCGGCAAGAGCACGCTGGTGGAGGACATCCTGTACCGCGCGCTGCTGAAATCGCTGGGCAAGCCGAGTGAAGCGCCGGGCGCGTTTGCCGAATTGCGCGGCGCCGACGCGCTGGGAGAGGTGGTGCTGGTGGATCAGGCGCCCATCGGCAAGACCGCGCGCTCCAATCCGGCGAGCTACGTCGGCGCCTTCGACGCAGTGCGCAAGCTCTTCGCGACGGAAACGCTGGCGCGCAAACGGCGCTACACGGCCGGCACCTTCAGCTTCAACGCCGGCAACGGCCGCTGTCCGGGCTGCAGTGGCAGCGGCTTCGAACACGTCGAGATGCAGTTCTTGTCGGACGTCTATCTGCGCTGCCCCGATTGCGGCGGGCGGCGTTTTCGTTCCGAAGTGCTGGAAGTAAAACTTGAACGCGGTGCGCGGCGCGCCTCGATCGCCGGCGTGCTGGAGATGACCGTGGCGGAAGCGGCGGTATTCTTCGCGCACGATTCCGAAGTGCTCGCCGGGCTGGAGCCTCTGCAAGCCGTGGGCCTCGGCTACCTCCGGCTCGGCCAGCCGGTACCGACGCTTTCGGGTGGCGAAGCGCAGCGCCTGAAACTCGCCGGCCATCTCGCACAGGCCGGCGGCAAGGCGTCCGCCAAGCCCACGCTGTTCCTGTTCGACGAGCCGACCACTGGCCTGCACTTCAGCGATGTCGCGGTGCTGCTCGGTGCCTTCGACACGCTGCTGGCACGCGGCCATTCGCTGCTGGTGATCGAGCACAATCTCGATGTCATCGCGGCCGCCGACTGGATTATTGATCTCGGCCCGGAAGGCGGTGACG
>DATEJV010000192.1:0-9822 GCA_035277745.1 Gammaproteobacteria bacterium
CGGCCGGCCGTGTCCACGATCAATACGTCGCACAGCTGTTTGCGTGCTTCCCCGACGGCGGTTTTTACGATGCTGACAGGATCATCGGAAGGCGGTGCCATACAAGTTGCGCCCACTTCCGCCGCAAGCTTGCGCAACTGCTCGCGTGCCGCCGGACGGTACACGTCGGCGCTCACCAGCGCGGTTTTCTTGTGCAGGCGCTCCTGCAGATGGCGCGCCAGTTTCGCGGCGCTTGTGGTCTTGCCGGCGCCCTGCAGGCCGGCGAGCAGAATCACCGCGGGCGGCTGCGCCTTGAGATCCAGCCCGGCATCGCCGCCCATGACCGCGATCAGCTCATCGTGCACGATCTTGATGAACGCCTGGCCGGGCGTGAGACTGTTCAGGACTTCGGCCCCGAGCGCGCGTGCGCGCACCTGTTCGGTGAAGGCCTTGACCACCGGCAGCGCCACGTCCGCTTCGAGCAACGCCATGCGCACCTCGCGCAGCGCTTCGCGGGTATTGTCTTCGGTGAGGCGGCCGCTGGTGCGCAGCCGTCCGAGGGTGTGCCTGAGTCGCGCGCTGAGAGTTTCAAACATGGCAAAGCCGCATAAAAACTCGCGGCATTATAGCCGTGGACGGCACGCCTTCACGCCGGCCGCCGGGCTGTGCGATGATGAATTAGCGGATTTGTGGTGGGGTGTATGCGTTTTACCGGCACGGCCGTCCTTGATCTCGTGCTTTATTGCCTCGCGGCGCTTGCGCTGCTCGCGGGGTTTTTCGGCCGCGGGCCCTGGTTCGTGCGCGAGCGCAGGGGTTTCGTGGTCAGCGCTGCCGCGGCCGCCGTGCTGTTGCATGCCATCCTGGCGTACGCCGCGATCTTCCTGCCGCACGGCATGGACCTCGGATTCTTCAACGCCGCCGCATTGGTCGGCTGGCTGGTGGCGCTGATCGGGTTCGCCACGCTCTTCAAGCCGCATTTCGACAAGCTGGGCATCGTGCTGTTTCCGCTCGCGGGCGTGAGCGTGCTGCTGGCCGAGCTGTTTCCCGGCGACCGGCTCATGGTGATCACCGGCGACTGGCCGTTGGATGCGCACATCGTGCTGTCGCTGGTCGCCTACAGCCTGCTGGCGGTGGCCGCGGTACAGGCGCTGGTGATCGCGGTGCAGGAACAAAGCCTGCGGCGGCGCGCTACGGACGGCGCGTGGAGCGCGCTGCCTTCCCTGCAACTCATGGAGCGTTTTTTATTCCAGTTGATCGCCGCGGGCTTCGTGCTGCTCACGGTGGCGCTGATTTTCGGCCTGCTGTTCGTGCACAATCTGCTGGCGCAGCACCTCACGCACAAGACCGTTCTATCCGGCATCGCGTGGGTGGTATTCGCGGTACTGCTGTGGGGTCGCTGGCAATTCGGCTGGCGCGGGCGTACCGCGATCCGCTGGACGCTCGGCGGTTTCGTGGTGCTGGCGCTGGCCTACTTCGGCGACAAACTCATATTGGAACTGATTCTCGGCCGGCACTGGAACCTCATGTCATGAGGCCCGCGGACATTTGAACAACATCCCGTTGTGGGCGCTGATCGTCGCGCTCATCGTCCTCGTCATCCTGTCGGCGTTTTTCTCCAGCTCCGAAACCGGCCTGTATTCGCTCAACCACTATCGCGTGCGACACCTGGCGCGCGCCGGCCATCGCGGCGCGGTGCTTGCCGACCGCTTGATGCAACGCCCGGACCGCGTCATCGGCATCGTGCTGCTCGGCAACACGCTCATCAACGCCTTCGCCACCGCGGTGGCCACGCTCATCGCCTTGCGCATCGGCGGCGACAGTGTGGTGCTGGTGGCGACCATCCTGATTGCGCTGCTGCTGCTGATTTTCGGCGAAGTCGCGCCCAAGACACTGGCGGCGCTGAATCCCGAACGCGTGGCCTTCCCCGCGGCCTACGTGTTCACCCCGCTGTTGAAGATCTTCTACCCGGTGGTCTGGCTGGTCAATCTGGCGGCCAATTCGATTCTGTGGCTGCTCGGCATGCGCAGCAACAAGATCACCACGCTCTCCATGAGCCGCGAGGAATTGCGCTCGGTGGTCATGGAGGCCGGCGGCCTGATCCCCAAGCGCCACCAGAAAATGCTGCTCGGCATCCTGGATCTGGAAAAAATCACGGTTGAGGACATCATGGTGCCGCGCGGCGAAATCGACGGCATTGACATCCAGGCGAACTGGAATGAAATCATGACGCAGTTGCGCACCGGCCAGCACACCCGCCTGCCGGTGTACGAAGGCAGCATTGACGATATCCTCGGGTTCGCACACGCGCGCGAATTTTTGCACCTCGTGGCGCGCGGCAAGCCCACGCGTGCCATGCTGCGCGCCATCGTGCGCGAGCCTTATTTCATTCCCGAAGGTACTTCACTGCAGCAACAACTGATGAACTTCCAGGCCGCCAAACGCCGTATCGGCCTGGTGGTGGACGAGTACGGCGACATCCAGGGGCTGGTGACGCTGGAGGACATCCTCGAGGAGGTCGTGGGCGAATTCACCTCGGATCCGGCCGCTCAGCATCAAGACGTCTACAAGGAACCCGACGGCAGCTATCTGGTGAACGGCAGCGTGCACGTGCGCGCCCTGAACCGCGCCATGAAATGGACCCTGCCCACAACCGGACCCAAGACCCTGAACGGCTTGATCCTCGAATACCTGGAATCCATTCCGCAACCCGGCACCAGTCTCAAAATCGCCGACTACCCGATGGAAATCGTGCAAACCACCGGCAGTGCGGTGAAAACCGTGCGCATTCAGCCGGCCGCTCCCGTTACCGCGCCCGACAAGAAATAGAATTGTTTGAGCGGCACTCTGCTGCGGTCCAAATAATCGTCCCGCGGGTGGGAGCGGCATTCCTGCCGCGATCCGGCCATCGCACCCGAATCGCGCCTGCCAGGCACTGCTACGGGCAAACGGTTCATCGCGCCCGGGCAGGGGCGGTGTTCCCGCCCCGAGGTAAATCCTCGCGTCTGGAAGGCACGTCTAGATAGCGAGGTTTATAGGCGTGGGCAAGAGTGGCCCCTTTCGACAAGTTCAGGACGGGCACGGTCGCAATTGCCAGCGTAAGCCCCTGAATTGCAAGCCTGTGCGCATTTCTGTATAGTTCGCGGCCTTCCGGCTCGCGCCGGAAGCCCTTGCTCCACCGCATGACGGGGAGCCGGTCAGTCCACAAGGAGTCCTGCTTGAGACACTACGAAGTCGTGTTTCTGGTCCACCCTGACCAGAGCGAACAAGTGCCCGCGATGCTCGAGCGCTACCGCTCGATGATCGAGTCCGCCGGCGGCAAAATGCATCGCCTCGAGGACTGGGGCCGCCGCCAGCTTGCCTACCCCATCGCCAAGGTCCACAAGGCCCATTACGCACTCATGAACATCGAGTGCGACCAGGCCACGCTCAACGAACTGGTGGGCATGTTCCGCTTCAACGACGCGGTGCTGCGCCACCTGGTCATGCGGCGCGACAGCGCGGTCACCGAGCCTTCGCCGCTCATCAAGCCGAAGGAAGAGAAAGAGGAGCGCGCCGAACGCTTTGACAGCGATGACGCCGATCGCGAGACCGACGCCGCGGACGATGACGAAGCCGCGAGCGAAGAGCCGCCGAGCGCGGCCAGCGCCTGATCACCCGAACCGATTCGAGGACCGCACATGTCACGTTTTTTCCGCAAGCGCAAATACTGCCGCTTCACCGCCGAGGGCATCCAGGAAATCGACTACAAGGACCTCGGCATGCTCAAGGCTTACGTGAGCGAGACCGGCAAGATCGTGCCGAGCCGCATCACCGGTACGAGTGCCTTCTATCAGCGTCAGCTGGCGCTCGCCGTGAAGCGCGCGCGCTTCCTGGCGCTCCTGCCCTACACCGACCAGCACTGAGCGCACCGCCATGGAAGTCATCCTGCTGCAAAAAGTCGAGAATCTCGGGAACCTGGGCGACAAGGTCAAGGTGCGTGCCGGCTACGGGCGCAACTATCTGATTCCGCACGGCAAGGCCAAACCCGCAACCGCGGCCAACATCGCCGCATTCGAGCAACGCCGCGCGGAACTGGAAAAGAACGCCGCCGACGCGTTGACCTCGGCGCAGGCGCGGCAACGCGAACTCGCGGGCAAAACCATCACCATCGCCGCCAAGGCAGGCAGCGAAGGCAAGCTGTTCGGCTCGGTGGGCACGGTGGACATCGCCGAGGCGCTGACCGCCGCCGGCGCCCGCGTGGAGCGCAAGGAAGTGCGCATGCCGCAGGGCCCGATCCACGTCACCGGCGAACATAAGGTGGAGCTGCACCTGCACACCGACGTGAACGTGCAGATCACGGTCACCATCGTCGCCGAAGAATAACCGCCGAAATAATCGTCAGCCTGCGCGCTCTGACGCACGCCGCCGCACGCTTTTCAGGAATGGCGCGGCGCGCACCACAAAGGCTTGCAAGTCACCGGGGCTGCGCCTAGAGTCTCATCGCACACCCGCCAAACCGATTCAACCAGCATGCCGGGAGCCGTCAAGAGCCTCGAAACCCACGCCAACGCGGTGCTGGAAAGCATCCGCGTGCCGCCGCATTCGGTGGAAGCCGAACAGGCGGTGCTCGGCGGGTTGATGCTGGACAACGCCACCTGGGAGCGCATCGCCGACCGCCTGCGGGAAGAGGACTTCTACCGCCACGACCATCGCCTGATATTCCGCGCCATCTGCGAACTCGGCAACAGCGACCAGCCGTTCGACGCGGTGACGCTTTCCGAATGGCTGCAGAGCCGCGAGCAGCTGGACGCGGCCGGCGGCCTCGCGTATCTCGCGACGCTGGCGCGCGACACGCCGACCGCGGCCAACGTACGCGCCTACGCCGACATCGTGCACGAGCGCGCGGTGCTCCGCCAGTTGATCCGCGTCGGCGGCGAACTCGCGGAAGCCGCTTACCGGCCCGAAGGCCGCAGCACCGAGGAGCTGGTGGAATTCGCCGAGCGTCAGGTGTTCGAGATTGCGGAAAGCCGTGGACGCCTCAAGCAGAGTTTCGTGCAGATCAACGATCTGCTGTCCCGGGCCGTGGACCGCCTCGACACCCTGATGCACGCCAACAATCCGGTGACCGGCCTGGCCACCGGCCTGGACAAATTCGACGAGAAGACCGCGGGCCTGCAGCCCGGCGACCTGATCATCGTCGCGGGCCGGCCCTCGATGGGCAAAAGCGCCCTGGCGCTGAACATCGCCGAGTTCTGTTCCTGCCGTCCCGAGAAACCGATAGCCAGCGCGGTGTTCAGCATGGAAATGTCCGGCGAGCAACTGGCCATGCGCCTGATTTCCTCTCTCGGGCGCATTGACCAGCAGAAGGTGCGCACCGGCCAGCTCGACCCGAGCGACTGGCAACGCGTGACTTCGGCCATCGCCATCATGTCCAAGGCGCCCATGTACATTGACGACAGCGGCGCGCTCACGCCCACGGAACTGCGCGCGCGTGCACGCCGCCTCAAGCGCGAGCATGACATCGGGCTGATGGTGGTGGATTACCTGCAGCTCATGCACGTGCCCGGCACCAGCGAGAACCGCGCCACGGAAATCTCGGAAATCTGCCGCAGCCTCAAGTCGCTGGCGCGCGAGCTCAACATCCCGGTGGTGGCCTTGTCGCAGCTCAACCGCAGCGTGGACCAGCGCCCCGACAAGCGCCCCATCATGTCGGATCTGCGGGAATCCGGTTCCATCGAGCAGGATGCCGACCTGATCGCCTTTATCTACCGCGACGAGGTGTACACCAAGGAGGAAAGCACCTCCAAGGGCATCGCCGAAATCATCATCGGCAAGCAGCGCAACGGCCCCATCGGCACCGTCAAGGCCACCTTTCTGGGTGCCTACACGCGCTTCGAGAACTACATCCCCGAGGACGTCGGAGAATACGCATGAGCCGCGCGACCCGCGCGCTCATCAGCCTGGCCGCACTGCGTCACAATCTGCGGCGGGTGCGTGCGCTCGCGCCGCGCGCGCGCATCATGGCCATGGTCAAAGCCAACGCCTACGGCCACGGTCTGGCGGTGGTGGCGCGTGCACTTTCGGAAACCGATGCCTTCGGGGTGGCCTCGCTCGAAGAAGCCCTGATCATCCGTCATGCCGGACTGGCGCATCCCATCGTGCTGCTCGAAGGGGTATTCTCCGCGGCGGAACTGGAAGAAGTCGCGCGCCACGGCTGCGAATTGGTGGTGCACGACCCCGGTCAGCTCGCGCTGCTCGAAGCTTCGCGCCTCGACAAGGCCGTGGGTGTGTGGCTCAAGCTCGATACCGGCATGCACCGGCTCGGCTTTGCGCCGGGCGCGGCGCGCGCCGCCTGGGAAAGGTTGCACGCGGCCGCCGCGGTCCGCGGGCCGGTGCGTTTGATGACGCATCTGGCACGTGCCGACGAACCCGGCAATGCGCACACGCGTGCACAACTTGAGACTTTCGCATCCAGCACCGCGGGTTTGCGCGCGGAGCGCAGCATCGCCAATTCCGCGGCGCTGCTCGCCTGGCCCGCAAGCCATGCCGACTGGGTGCGGCCCGGAATTCTGTTGTATGGCGTAGCGCCGTTTGCCGGGCACTGCGGTCGCGACCACGACCTCAGGCCGGTGATGACTCTGCGCACCGAATTGATCGCGGTCAAAGCCGTGGCACGCGGCGACACCGTAGGCTACGGCGGCAACTGGCGGGCCGAGCAGGACACGCGCATCGGCATCGCCGCCATCGGTTACGGCGACGGTTATCCGCGGCATGCGCCCAACGGCACGCCGGTGCTGGTGAACGGCGTGCGTGTGCCACTGATCGGGCGCGTGTCCATGGACATGATCGCGGTGGATTTGCACACCCAGCCGCAGGCGCGCGTGGGTGACGGCGTGGTGTTGTGGGGAGCGGAATTGCCGGTCGAGGAAATCGCGCGCGCCGCCGGCACCATTCCTTATGAGTTGTTGTGCGGCATCACCCAGCGGGTGAAGTTCAGCGTGGTCGAAGCCGATCTGGAAACACGTGCCGGCACTCAGGCGCTCGGCACGGTATAAAAGCCCATCTTCACGCCCGCGAGTTCGATGACGTCGTTGTCGGACAGCTTGCGCGCGCGCGCACCGAACTGCTCGCCGTTGACCGTGGGAAATCCCTGCCCCGTTCCGCTGTGCACATTGACCACGTAGAAACCGTCGGCGCGGCGCGTGATGGCCACGACCTGGACACCGGGCCGGCCGAGCGTGGTCAAGGGCTTGTTGAGGTCCAGTTCCTTGCCGGCAAATTCTCCGGACAGCACCTGCAGACTGCCCTTGGGCGGTGACGTTTTGGCCGGCTTGGTCACCGGCGGCGCATCCTTGCTGGATTGCACCACCGCACGTTTGACGTGTTCGAGACTGGGCGCACCCGGCACGCTCACGGTGCCCGGATTGATCACCATGGTGCGTTCGAAGTCGTCCACCACTTCCTTGGCACGTGCGACCTGATACTTGAGCTGAAACCGGCCGATGGTGATGATGTCGCCTGGCTGCAGTGCGTGCTTTTTTATGAGCCGGCCGTTGACATAGGTGCCGTTGGTGCTGTTGAGGTCCTCGAGGAAGGAATCCTTGAGGATGTTGATGATCAGCGCGTGGTGCCCGCTCACCGCCATGTTGTCCATGTGAACGTCATTGTCCGGCAGCCGTCCCAGGGTATAGCGCTCTTTCTCGAGTTCGTATTGCGCCAGCTCCTGTCCGTCCAGTGTGAGTGTGAGCTTGCCCATGGATATCCTCTCCAATTATCCGTTGTGTTGATTCTTTGCCGCGCCGTCCCGGTCAACTGAACCAGTCGATCACACGCGCGAAGAAACCCCTATGCCCGTCCTCGAATGACATCACCGGTTTGACCAGCACCGCGGAAATATTGTCACGTCCGCCATTGTCATTCGCCAGCTTGATCAGCTGGGTCATGGCCGTTTCCAGATTATCACTAAACATGTCCATGGTTAAGCGAATGTCCGGATCGGGAACCATGTCGTGCAGGCCGTCACTGCAAAACAGATATATGTCGCCCACCCGCGCCACGTCCTCCTGCAGGTCCACCATCACCGTGGGCCGGACGCCCAGCGCGCGGGTCACCAAGCTCTTCTTGAGCGCCTTGCGGGCCGCCTCCGGCGTATAGATCCCGCGGGTTACCATCTCCTGGCGCAGGGAATGGTCGCGGGTAATTTGCTCGAAATCACCAGCGCGCAGACGGTACACACGCGAATCTCCCACGTGCGCAATGGACAAGCGGTTGTTGTAGAACAGCGCCGCCACCACCGTGGTGCCCATGCCTTCGCATTGCGGCTGCCTCCTGGCAGTGGTTTGTATGACCTCATTGGCATGTTGCAATGCGCTGCGCAGCAACACGCTTTCGTGGCGGTAGCCGCTGTCGCTTACACCGATGCGCGCGCGTGCAGCCTTGAGACCGTCAGCGACGAACTTGTGGGTGCTCTTGACTGCGATGCTGCTGGCGATTTCACCGGCCTGGTAACCGCCCATGCCGTCGGCGACCACCACCAGACCGGTATGCACATCCATGAGAATTGCATCTTCGTTGTTGGTGCGCACCATGCCTTTGTCAGTGCGGCCTACAAACTCGAGTTTGCCCCGATAACTCATGGCGCACGGCATCCGCGTTCAGACGCGCAGCCGGTCGGCACAAACTTCATCGGTGCTGGCACACAGCGCACTGCGCTGCGGCAAATGATTTGGGTTCTTCGGCAACGCGCCTTCCGGCACACGATGCGCGCACACGGTGAGCATGACACCGGGCTTCGGCAGGAATACCGCGTACCGGGTGATGCTTGCCAATCCCTCGGCGACCCGGAAGCGCTGATTCACACGAAGCCCCTGTTAAATGCGCAGATGAAGGAGGCAGCATAATAGCTTGAATTTTCTCCGAAACGAAAGCGCGCTGACGCTCGGTCCGATGAACGGGCCGTGCTACCATCCGCCCACCCGGACAACGCTCGTCAATTTAGTTTGTGAACAAAGTTCATACCGTGTACGTCTGCGATGCCTGTGGCGGGAGCTTCCCCAAGTGGTCGGGCCAGTGCCCGGACTGCGGCGCTTGGAACACCCTGGTGGAAAATCGCGCGCCGCAAAAATCCGCGCGCGGCCGTGCGCCGGGCAAAAGCGCGGAAGCCGAAGTGCGGCGACTGGCTGAAATCGAGAGTGAGACCCAGGCGCGTGTCAGCACCGGCTTGACTGAACTCGACCGCGTGCTCGGCGGCGGACTGGTGGCCGGCTCGGTCGCGCTCATCGGCGGCGATCCCGGCATCGGCAAGTCCACGCTGCTCTTGCAGGCCGCGGCCAATCTTGCCGACGGCCGGACGGTGCTTTACATCACCGGCGAGGAATCTCCGCAACAGGTGGGGTTACGCGCGCAACGCCTGGGCGTCGCCGCACGCCCGCTGCAGCTTGCGGCGGAAACCAGCGTGGAGCGCATGCTGGAAACGGCGACCCGACTCAAACCCGCGGTGCTGGTGGTGGACTCCATCCAGACGATGTACACCGAGATCCTGCAATCCGCGCCCGGAGCGGTCGCGCAATTGCGCGAGTCCACCGGCATGCTGGTGCGTTACGCCAAGAGCAGCGGCACCGCGGTGTTCCTCGTCGGCCACGTCACCAAGGAAGGTGCGATTGCCGGCCCGCGCGTACTCGAGCACATGGTGGACACGGTGCTGTACTTCGAGAACGATGCCGGCAGCCGTTACCGCGTGATCCGCGCGGTCAAGAACCGCTTCGGTGCCGCCAACGAACTCGGCGTGTTCGCCATGACCGAGTCCGGACTGAAGGAAGTCAAGAATCCTTCCGCGATATTCCTCTCGCGCCATGCCACGCCGGT
>DATEJV010000193.1:0-3092 GCA_035277745.1 Gammaproteobacteria bacterium
TGAACGGCGTGATCCTGTTGTCGGCAATCCTCAACTTCGATCTGAACGCGGATTTTCCGCAGGTCAATCCGGGCGTGGACCTGCCGTATGAAATGATGCTGCCGACCTTCGCGGCCACCGCCTGGTATCACCACAAGCTGCCCAACCCACCGGCGGAGCTGCAGCCGTTCCTCACTCAGGTGGAACAGTTTGCCATGAACGATTACACCAAGGCGCTGCAGGCGGGTTCGACGCTCGATCCGGCGGCCAAGCAAAAGATGGCGGAGCAGTTGCACAACTACACCGGCCTGCCGGTGAGTTACCTGCTGAAAGCCAATCTGCGGGTGACCGGACCCCAGTTCGAGCACGAGTTGCTGAATGCCAACGATGATCTTACCGGCCGGCTGGACACACGCTTTACCGGTCCGGCCATGGACCCGCTGGCCGAAGAGGCGAGCTATGACCCGCAGTCCGCAGCCATCAGTTCCGCCTACGTGTCCGCGTTCAACGACTACGTGCGCAAGGACCTGAAGTTCGGCGAGCACCTGGTTTACAAGCCGGAAATCAACGTCTTCGGCGAATGGGATTTCAAGCACCAGCCGCCGGGAGCGCCGTTCGCCCTGCCGTTCACGCCCAATGTGATGCCGGACTTGGCCTCGGCCATGATCTACAACCCGGATCTCAAAGTGCTGCTGAACTCGGGGTATTTCGATCTGGCCACGCCCTACTACGCGGCGGTTTACACCATGCATCACCTGCCGATGCCGACCAGGCTGCAGAGCAACATCCAGTACGCGTTTTATGACTCCGGCCACATGGTGTATGCGCACCTTCCCTCGCTCAAGGAGCTGCACGACAAAAGTGCCAAGTTCATCGAGTCCACGCATGGAAGTGCGCAATAGGCAGACGTGATCGCCAAATGGCAAAAAGGCCGCGGGTAAAACCCGCGGCCTTTTTTTTCGCGCTTATTCAGCGCTTACTCGCGTACGCCGCAAATGTTCTGCGTCACCATCAGCGCCTGCTGCATTTCTTTTCAGACAGGCTCCGTCCGGTAACTGTGTCACGACCCCTGTGACATATATATAATGCCAGCACGTTGTTGCGCACCGTGGTTACCGGCCACGGCGCGCTGCTTGAGACTGCTCACTCGGATTGTCATCTCGCTGATTGAATATGTATCCCCTTTGCCGCCGCCGTCTGTTTTTGCCCGTGTTGGCCGGGGTGCTGGCTCTGCTCGCCGCCTGTCAGGCGCAACCGCAATGGCAACTCACCAACGTAAGCGGGCATCTGCCGGACCTGCGGTTCACACTGACCAACGATATTGACCAGCCGGTCACGGCCGCGGCCTACCGGGGCAAGGTCACGATGCTGTATTTCGGCTACACGCATTGTCCCGATGTGTGCCCGCTGACCCTGGCGCACCTGCATCAGGTGCTGCAGAAGCTCGGCACAGCCGCCGACGGCGTGCAATTCCTGTTCGTCACCGTGGATCCCGAGCGCGATACGCCCACGGTGCTGCGCCAATACGTGGCGGCGTTCGACCCGCACATCGTGGGTCTGACCGGAACCCAGGATCAGATCGCAGTGCTCGCCAAGCGGTATCGCGCATTCTACGAACGCGAGGCGCCGAAGACGCCTTCCGGCAACTACGAGGTCAGCCACAGTTCGGCGATCTATATCTTCGACCGTGACGGCCATGCGCGCCTGCTGGCAACACCCGGCGATCCGCAAACCGCCGTGGTGCACGACCTGCAATTGCTGCTGGAACAGAAGACATGAAACCCGCGCAGTTCTGCGCGCGCGTGATACCGGCCCTGCTTGTCGTTGCCGTGTCTGCCACTGCTACCGCGGCACCTGCGCCGATGCCGGCAAAAGCCGCCTTGCAGATCGAGCACGCCTGGATCCGCTGGCTGCCGGCAAATCTTCCGGCTGCGGCTTACGCGTTCATCGTGAACCACGGGGACGCGAACGCACGGCTCATCGGCGCGGACAGCCCGGATTACGGCATGCTGATGCTGCACCGCTCGCGGCTGGATCAGGGTTCGAGCCTGATGCAGGCGGTTTCCGGCATGGAGATTCCCGCGCACAGTGCGGCGGCGCTCGCCCCGGGCGGTTATCACCTGATGTTGACGGAACCGCGCCATGCCATCAAACCCGGCGATACCGTAAAGATCACCCTGCACTTCGCCGACGGCACCGCGCTTCAGACGGACTTTCCGGTGCGGCCCGCCAACGTCTCCGGTCCCTGAGTCTGCGCCACCACGCGCGCACGCCAGGCGGCATGCCGCGCTCTGCGTTTCGGTAGCCGGCCATTGTTGTCCAGCCTGATCCAGTGGCCGAGCGCGATCAGCGCGGCCAGTACACTCATCATCGAACTCGGGATCCACACGATCAGACCGCCCAAGTGCTGGTCCAGCAGCGGTGAGATGTCTGCGAACGCACGTCCGCACAGACTGTAGATCGGGTACAGGTCGGTGCTGGCGAACGTGATGTAGGCGCCGACCAGGATCAGCGGCACCATCACCGCCATTTCGACCAGTATCCGCATCCCGGGCGAAAGCCGCGCGGGTGGGCGCGGTCGGTGGTCGAGGATCAGCCACCAGTACAGCAGCCCAGCCACGACCATGCTCCAGTTCATCAGGCGATAAAGCCGCCAATCCAGCATTGCGTCGAAATGCACCGGCGGCCACAGCCAGAACACCATCAGGCCCACGAACAGCAACGATGCAACCCACGGGTTGAGCAGGCTGTCGAACAGCCAGCGCGCCGGCGCGCGCTGCATGGCCGCGCGCAGCCGCAAGCGCCATCGCACCGGCAGGCCGCGCCATATGGTGGCGCCCGGGTAAGCCAGGATGATCAGGAACGGGCCCAGATGCTGTAACCCCAACTGTTGTAGCCGATTTACGAAAAACGCGTGCTCGGAATAGTAGTCAAGATGCGTGTGCAGGCAAACGTAGAGTACCGCCAGCCCAAACCAGAACAGCAGTTGTCGCCGCCAAGGCGCGGTGATCGGCGAACGCAAGATGCCGCGCACGTACAGCCACACGGTCACCCCGAAAACCACCACCACGGTGGCCGAAGGCTCCCACGGAATCCACCACTGGAGAAATGCC
>DATEJV010000194.1:0-4373 GCA_035277745.1 Gammaproteobacteria bacterium
CTTGGAACGTACTTCCTCTTCGGAAGCGGAAAAGGGCAGATTGCCCACATAGATAGACGTCATATGCTTGTTTCACTCTGCTGGTCAAAAACACCCACCGCGCCGGGACAGCCCGGAACGGTGGCACTTGTCCAGACGATATGCCGGGATCCGGAGATCGTGGCATCCGACTGTTGTTCGTTGCTGATCATTTGATGACGGCGAGCAGGGAACACCCCAAAAGCGTCGACAGGCAAACTGACAGGTCCCGAACGGGGGCGAGAGCATACGCTTGTTAAGCGATGCTGTCCATGCTTTCAAGCACCTGAAATTCCATGGGTTTTTCTCGCGGGTAACGACGCGGCCGCCGGTAAAACCCGTATAATGCCGCGCTTTTTCCGCCAACTGCACTCAGCGTGACCGAAGACCTGCGCAACATTGCCATCATTGCCCACGTGGACCACGGCAAAACCACGCTCGTGGACCAGCTGTTGCGCCAATCCGGCACTCTGGATGCGCGCGCCGCGGTACCCGAGCGTGTCATGGACTCCAACGATCTGGAGCGCGAGCGCGGCATCACCATCCTCGCCAAGAACACCGCCATCCGCTGGCGCGACTACCGCATCAACATCGTGGATACCCCGGGCCACGCAGACTTCGGCGGCGAGGTGGAACGCGTGTTGTCCATGGTGGACTCCGTGCTGTTGCTGGTGGATGCCGTGGACGGCCCCATGCCGCAGACGCGCTTCGTCACCCAGAAAGCCTTCGCCCACGGCTTGAAGCCGATCGTGGTGATCAACAAGATTGACCGTGACGGTGCGCGCCCGCACTGGGTGCTGGACCAGACCTTCGACCTGTTCGACAAGCTCGGCGCCTCGGAAGCGCAGCTGGATTTCCCGGTGGTATACACCTCCGCGCTTCTGGGCCATGCGAGTCTGTCGCTGGAGCAGCCCGGCAAGGACATGACGGCGCTGTTCGAGACCATCGTGCGGCACACGCCGCCGCCGCCCGTGGATCTGAACGGTGCGTTCCAGATGCAGGTGAGTGCGCTGGATTATTCGAGTTACGTCGGCGCCATCGGCATCGGGCGCATTGCCCGCGGCCACATCGCGCGCAACACGCCGGTGGCGGTGGTGGACCACAATGGCCGGGTGCGCCGCGAACGCGTGCTGCAGATTTTCGGCTTCCTGGGCCTGAACCGCGTGGAAGTGGCGGAAGCCCGGGCCGGCGACATCATCGCCGTTACCGGCATTCCCGCGCCGCGCATCTCCGACACGCTGTGTGATCCCGAACACGTGGAGGCACTGCCCGCGCTTATCGTGGACGAGCCCACCATCAGCATGACCTTCGAGACCAACAACTCGCCGTTCGCGGGTCAGGACGGCAAATTCCTTACCAGCCGCCAAGTGCGTGAGCGCCTGTACCGCGAGGTGCTGCACAACGTGGCGCTGCGTGTCGAAGATACCGACAGCCCGGAGAAATTCCGCGTCTCAGGGCGCGGCGAATTGCACCTGTCCATCCTGCTGGAGACCATGCGCCGCGAAGGCTACGAAATTGCGGTATCGCGTCCGCAGGTGATTTACCGCCAGGTCAATGGCGAGCGGCATGAGCCGTTTGAAGCGCTGAGCGTGGATGTCGAAGAGCGCCATCAGGGCGGAGTGATGGAAGCGCTCGGCCGGCGCGGGGCTGACTTGTCCGACATGCGTCCCGATGGACGCGGGCGCGTGCGTCTGGATTACCGCATCCCGGCGCGCGGCCTGATTGGATTTCAAACCGAATTTCGCACACTGACCTCGGGCTCCGGCCTCATGCACCACGTGTTTGATCACTATGGTCCGGCAAAGGAAATGAGCGTCAATCAACGCGCCAACGGCGCGATGATCTCGAACGCCACCGGCAAGGCCGTGGCCTATGGCCTGTTCAATCTGCAGGAGCGCGGCCGGCTCATGGTTGCGCCCGGCGAGCCGGTGTTCGAAGGCCAGATTGTCGGCATTCACGCCCGCGACAACGATTTGACCGTGAATCCCACCAAGACCAAGCAGCTCACCAACATCCGTGCCGCGGGCCGCGATGAAAATATCCTGTTGACGCCGGCCTTGAGACTCACGCTGGAACAGGCGCTGGAATTCATCGAGGACGACGAGCTGGTGGAGATCACCCCGCGCTTCATCCGCCTGCGCAAGCGCTGGCTCAAGGAGCACGAGCGCCGGAAGGCGGCGCGCGTCGCCGAGGTCGCGGCCTGAAAGACTTGCTACCATAGCGCCTTGTTTTCCAGGCCGATTCCTCCGGAATGGAACTGTACACACAAGCGATTGAGAAATTTGCGCAGCTCCTGACGCGGGCGCGCGCCACCGATCTGCGCGAACCCGCCGCCATGAGTCTCGCCACCATCGGCGCCGACCGCCGCCCGGCGGTACGCACGGTGTTGCTCAAACACGTGGATGAGCGCGGCTTCGTGTTCTATACCAATCTTCAGAGCCGCAAGGGCGAGCAACTGCGCGGCAACGCGCACGCGGCGTTGTGTTTTTTCTGGCAGCCGCTGATGCAGCAGGTGCTGGTGGAGGGTACGGTGCAGGCGGTCAGCGATGCCGAAGCCGACAGCTACTGGGCTACGCGCCCGCGCGACAGTCAGCTTGGCGCCTGGGCCTCGCGGCAGTCGCAACCGCTCAACGAACGCGCCCAGCTTGAAAAGCGCTATGCCGAGTACCAGGAAAAGTTCGCGGGCCGACCCGTGCCCAGGCCGGAATACTGGTCCGGTTACCGCGTGGTGCCGGACATGATTGAATTCTGGTGTTCGCGCCCCGGCCGGCTGCACGAGCGCGAACGGTTTTATCGCGAGCAGGACACGTGGAAACGCACGCTGATTTATCCGTGACACCGGGAGGTCGCAGCACGGCGCACCGCGTGTGCGTCGCGCCCATGATGGATTACACCGACCGGTACTTCCGCTATTTCATCCGTCTCATGAGCCGCCACACGCGGCTGTACACCGAGATGCTGACCACCGGTGCGCTGCTGCGCGGTGACGCGCCGCGGTTCCTCGAGTTCGATGCGTGCGAGCACCCGCTGGCTCTGCAACTGGGCGGCAGCGAGCCTGCGGAACTTGCGGCCTGTGTACGCCTGGCAACAGGGCATGGTTATGACGAGGTGAACCTCAATGTCGGCTGCCCCAGCGACCGCGTGCAGGCGGCGCGCTTTGGCGCCTGCCTGATGAAGGAACCGGAGCGCGTGGCCGAATGCGTGGCGGCGATGCGCGCCGCAAGCGCAGTGCCGGTGACCGTCAAGATGCGACTCGGCGTGGACGAACTGGACAGCTACGAATATCTGTTCGATTTTGTGCGCACCGTGGCCGCGGCAGGCTGTGAGGTATTCATCATTCATGCGCGCAAGGCGTGGCTGAACGGACTGAGTCCGAAACAGAACCGCGAGGTCCCGCCGCTGCGCTACGAGGTGGCCCAACGGCTGCAACGCGATTTTCCCGCGCTCCGCATCGTGGTGAACGGCGGTATCCAGACGCTTACCGCCATGCAGCAGCACTTGGTGGCTTTTGACGGCGTCATGATCGGCCGCGAAGCCGTGGCCAATCCCTATCTGTTTGCCGACGTGGACCGGCGATTTTTCGATGCCTGTGCGCCGGTGCTGACACGCGAGCAGGTGCTGCGCAACTGGCTGCCGCATGTGCAGGCGGAACTCGCGCGTGGCGTGCCGCTCGCGCGCATGCTGCGTCACGCGCTCGGACTGTTCCAGGGCTGCTCCGGCGCGCGCCGCTGGCGACGACAGTTGAGTGAGGCCGGCACACGCCCCGGCGCGGGCGTTGAAGTTTTGCATGCGGCGCTGAGTCTGCAGGCGGCCGCCTGAGGCGGTGCGGGCGGCGCGCCACGCCGTTACAATGCGCGCTCCCTGAAAACCAGTTTTCTCTCATGCCCGCTACTCGCCGTTCCCGCGCCCGCACGAAAAAGACCACCCAAGCGCAACGCGCCGACCGTTACGCGCTCTACCAGCGTGCGGTGCAGGACCCGGTTTGGGAAATGGAATTCGTGGAGCGGATATTCCGCGAACGGCGCGGGCATACGCCGTTTGTGCTGCGTGAGGATTTCTGCGGCACGGCGCTCGCGGCGTGCGAGTGGGTGCGCCGCAGCCCGCGGCACCGGGCCGTGGGCGTGGACCTCGACGCCAGCGTGCTGGCCTGGGCACGCGCGCACAACGTGACCAGACTCACGCCCTCGGCGGCACGCCGGCTGACTCTCCTGCAAGCCGATGTGTTGACCGCGGAGACTCCGGCGGCCGATGTGCTGCTGGCCTTCAACTTCAGCTACTGGATATTCAAGGAGCGCGACACGCTCCGACGCTACTTCGAACGTGCACGCCTGCATCTGGCGGCCAACGGCCTGTTC
>DATEJV010000195.1:0-20012 GCA_035277745.1 Gammaproteobacteria bacterium
CGGCCCCAGAAGGGCTCCGGCCAGTCCCGCGCCGGCTCGATCCGCAGCCCCCTGTGGCGCGGCGGCGGCAAGACCTTCGCGGCGGTCCCCCGTGACCATTCGCAGAAGGTGAACCGCAAGATGTACACGGGCGCCCTGCGCGCCATCGTCTCCGAGCTGGTGCGCCAGGAACGCGTGGTGGTGCTGCCGGAGTTCGGC
The DNA here is from genome assembly GCA_035277745.1 of Gammaproteobacteria bacterium. Classification (GTDB taxonomy): domain Bacteria; phylum Pseudomonadota; class Gammaproteobacteria; order Natronospirales; family REEB76; genus REEB76. The sequence goes on from DATEJV010000195.1 coordinate 199, forward strand.
GTGACCGCCCCCAAGACCAAGGAACTGGCCGGCAAGCTCAAGGCCCTGGACCTGGACAACGTGCTGATCGTCACCGAGAACGTGGACGAGAAGCTTTACCTGGCCTCGCGCAACCTGCACGGCGTGGAAGTGCGCGATGCGGCCGGCCTCGACCCGGTGAGCCTCATCGGCTTCGAGAAGGTGCTGTTCACCGTGCCGTCGATCCGCCGTCTGGAGGAGTGGCTCGCATGAACCCGAAACAGGAAAGACTCATGAGCATCCTGCTCGGGCCCCACGTGTCCGAGAAGGCCGCGCGCGTCGGCGAGAAGCACCAGCAGGTGGTGTTCCGCGTGCGCCGCGACGCCGACAAGCAGGAGATCCGCCAGGCCGTCGAGAAGATGTTCGAGGTCAAGGTCGCCGACGTGCAGATCGTCAACGTGCACGGCAAGCAGAAGCGTTTCGGCGCCACGCTCGGCTGGCGCAGCGACTGGAAGAAGGCCTACGTGCGCCTCGCGCCGGGTAGCGAGATCAACATTGCCGGGGAGCAGGCCTAAGGCCGGCCCCGCATAGAACGAGAGAAGCGCCATGCCACTCATCAAAGCCAGACCGACCTCGCCCGGACGCCGGGCCTTCGTCAAGGTCGTCACCCCGGGCCTGCACAAGGGCGGCCCGTTGGGCTCGCTCGTCGAGAGCAAGAAGAGCCGCGGCGGCCGCAACAACGTCGGCCGCGTGACCACGCGCCATCAGGGCGGCGGGCACAAGCAGCATTACCGCGTGATCGACTTCAAGCGCGACAAGGACGGCATCGTCGGCCGCGTCGAGCGCGTGGAATACGATCCGAACCGTACCGCGCACATCGCGCTGGTGCTGTACAAGGACGGTGAGCGCCGCTACATCATCGCGCCGAAGGGCGTCGAGGCGGGCCAGGAAGTCGTCGCCGGCAGCCACGCCCCGATCAAGTCGGGCAACTCGCTGCCGCTGCGCAACATCCCCGTGGGCACCCTGGTGCACTGCGTGGAACTGCAGCCCGGCAAGGGCGCACAGATGGCCCGCAGCGCCGGTTCCTCGGTGCAGGTGGTGGCCCGCGACGGCGTCTACTGCACGCTGCGCCTGCGCTCCGGCGAGATGCGCAAGGTGCACGTGGACTGCCGCGCCACCATCGGCGAAGTCGGCTTCGACGAACACAACCTGCGCCAGTACGGCAAGGCCGGCGCGCGCCGCTGGAAGGGCATCCGCCCCTCCGTGCGCGGCGTGGTGATGAACCCCATCGACCATCCGCACGGCGGTGGCGAAGGCAAGACCTCGGGCGGCCGCCACCCGGTGTCGCCGTGGGGCCAACCGACCAAGGGTTACAAGACGCGCGCCAACAAGCGCACCGACGGCATGATAGTGCGCCGTCGCAACGCGAAGTGATGAGAGGTTAAAGCGATGCCGCGTTCCATCCGCAAAGGCCCGTTCATCGACCCGCACCTGGCCAAGAAGGTCACGGCGGCGGTGTCGGGCAGCAACAAGCGCCCGATCAAGACTTGGTCGCGCCGCTCGATGGTCACCCCGGAGATGGTGGGCCTCACCATCGCCGTGCACAACGGCCGGCAGCACGTGCCGGTGCTGGTGAGCGAGAACATGGTCGGACACAAGCTGGGCGAGTTCGCGCCCACCCGCATCTTCAAAGGCCACGGCGCGCGCAAGACCGCCGAGACCGAAGCGAAGGCCTGAGGAAAGAGACATGCAGGTAGCCGCCAAACATCGTTATGCCCGCATCGCCGCCCAGAAGGCGCGCCTCGTGGCGGACCAGATCCGCGGCAAGGCCGTGGGCGAGGCACTGAAAGTGCTGGAGTTCAGTCCCAAGCGCGCCGCCAAGCTGCTGCGCAAGGTGCTGGAGTCCGCGATCGCCAACGCCGAGCACAACAACGGTGCCGACGTCGACGAACTGAAGGTCAAGACCGTCATGGTGGACGAGGGTCCGCACATGAAGCGCTTCATGGCGCGCGCCAAAGGTCGTGGCGCCCGCATCCTAAAGCGCACCAGCCACATCAGCATCATCGTTGCTGACGAATAAGGACGGGATCATGGGTCAGAAAGTAAATCCGACAGGTTTCCGTCTGGGCATCGCCTCGGACTGGAATTCCAAGTGGTTCGCCAGCAAGCGGGCTTATGCCCAGAACCTGCTCAGCGACCTCAAGGTGCGCGAGTTCCTCAAGAAGAAGCTCGCCCAGGCGTCCGTGAGCCGCATCGAGATCAAGCGCCCGGCCAAGAAGGCCTACATCACGATCCACACCGCCCGTCCGGGCGTGGTGATCGGCAAGAAGGGCGAGGACATCGACGCCCTGCGCAAGCAGCTTGGCAAGCTGATGCCCGGCACCGAGGTGGACATCGGCGTGGAAGAGATCAGGAAGCCTGAGCTCGACGCCTACCTCGTGGCCGAGAGCATCGCCCAGCAGCTCGAGCGCCGCATCATGTTCCGCCGCGCCATGAAGCGCGCTGTGCAGAACACCATGCGTCTGGGTGCCTTGGGGATCAAGGTGCGTGTCTCCGGCCGCCTCAACGGCTCCGAGATCGCCCGCACCGAGCAGTACCGCGAGGGCCGCGTGCCCCTGCACACCCTGCGCGCCGACATCGACTACGGTCTGGCCGAAGCCCACACCACCTACGGCGTCATCGGCGTCAAGGTGTGGATCTTCAAGGGCGAGATCCTCGACGCGAACGACATGAACACGACCAAGGAAGCCGAGGGCGAGAAGACCGCCGCGGCGGCCAACTGATCCAGGAGTAGAGGCACATGTTGCAGCCCAAGCGCACCAAGTACCGCAAGCAGCACAAAGGCCGTAACCGCGGCCTGGCGCAGTCCGGCAACAGCGTGGCCTATGGCGAGTACGGGTTGAAAGCCACGGATCGCGGCCGCCTCACGGCGCGCGAGATCGAAGCCGGGCGCCGCGCCATGACGCACTTCGTGAAACGCGGCGGCAAGATCTGGATCCGGGTATTCCCGGACGTGCCGGTGACCAAGAAACCGCTGGAAGTGCGCATGGGCAACGGCAAGGGCAATGTCGAGTACTGGGTGGCCAAGGTACAGCCTGGTTCGATGCTCTACGAGATGGAAGGCGTGGACGAGGCGACGGCACGCAAGGCCTTCCGCCTCGCGGCCGCCAAGATTTCCGTGACCACGACCTTCGTCAGCCGGCAGGTGATGTGATGGACGCCAAGGAACTGCGTGCCAAGAACGACCGGCAGCTGCAGGAAGAACTCCTGGCGCTGCGCCAGGAGCAGTTCAACCTGGCGATGCAGCAGGCCAGCGGCCAGATGCCGCGCGGCCACCAGATACGCAACGCGCGCAAGAACATCGCGCGCGTCAAAACCGTGCTCGCCGAGCGGGCCAAGGCAGTGGGTAAATGACCGCAAACAGCGAAGCCGTGAAATCCGCGCGGACCGTCACCGGACGGGTGCTCAGCAACAAGATGGACAAGACCATCACGGTGGTGGTGGAGCGCGTGGTCACGCACCCCGAGTACGGCAAGCTCCTGCGCCGGCGTACCAAGATCAAGGCGCACGATGAACAGAACGCCTGCCAGGAAGGCGATACCGTGGTGATTGCACCGTGCCGGCCGATTTCCCGCCACAAGGCCTGGAAGCTGGTGGAGATTCTGGCGCACGCGCAGCCTGCGCCTGCGGCCAGCCAGGCGGACGTGCAGTCATGATCCAGATGCGCACCGTGCTCGATGCCGCGGACAACAGCGGCGCGCGCAGCCTGAAATGCATCAAGGTGCTGGGCGGCTCCAAGCGCCGCTATGCGCGCATCGGCGATGTCATCAAGGTGAGCATCGGCGACGCCATTCCACGCGGCAAGGTCAAAAAAGGCGAGATCTACGAGGCTGTGGTGGTGCGTACCCGGAGCGGCGTGCGTCGCCCGGACGGTTCATTGATCCGTTTCGACAGCAATGCCGCGGTGTTGCTCAACAACAAGCTGGAGCCCATCGGTACGCGCATCTTCGGGCCGGTAACGCGTGAGCTGCGCACCGAGCGGTTCATGCGCATCATTTCGCTGGCGCCGGAAGTGCTGTGAGCGCGGGGAGCGGACAGTCATGAGCAGAATCAAGAAAGGCGACGAGGTCGTCGTGATTGCCGGCAAGGACAAGGGCCGGCGCGGCGCCATCCTCAAGGTGATCGAAGGCCAGCGCGTGATCGTCGAAAACCTGAACATGGCCAAGAAGCACCAGCGCCCGAATCCCAACGCCGGAATCACCGGCGGTATCGTGGAGCGCGAAATGCCGATCCACATCTCGCGGGTGATGCTGTTCAATCCGGTCACCAAGAAAGGCGACCGCGTGGGCGTGCGTACCCTGGAAAATGGCCGCAAGGTACGCATTTTCCGGTCCAACAAAGAAGTGGTTGATGTCTGAGGCGCACGCATGACTCGATTGCAAACCTATTATCGTGAAACCGTGGTGCCGGAACTCACCAAGCGGTTCAATTACGCCAACCCCATGCAGGTGCCGCGCATCACCAAGATCACGCTCAACATGGGCGTGGGCGAGGCCACGGCGGACAAGAAGATCATGGAGCACGCGGTCAAGGACATGACGCGCATTGCCGGCCTGAAACCGGTGGTTACCAAGTCCAAGAAGTCCATCGCCAACTTCAAGGTGCGCGAGGATTATCCCGTGGGCTGCAAGGTGACGCTGCGGCGTGCGCACATGTACGAATTTCTGGATCGCCTGATCAGCATCGCGCTGCCGCGAGTGCGTGATTTCCGCGGCATCAGCGGCCGCTCCTTCGACGGCCGCGGCAACTTCAGCATGGGCGTGAAGGAACAGATTATCTTTCCGGAGATCGAGTACGACCAGATTGACGCGCTGCGCGGCCTGGACATCACCATCACCACCAACGCCCGTACCGACGCGGAAGCCAGGGCGTTGCTCGAAGCCTTCCACTTCCCGTTCCGCAACTGAGGTCCGCAGATATGGCCAAGACTTCCATGGTGAACCGTGAAGTGAAGCGTGCGCAGCTCGCGAAGAAATACGCCAAGCAGCGCGCCGAGTTGAAGCGCCTCATCCGCGGTGTGGATACCGGCGACGAAGAGCGCCACGCCGCGGTCGCCAAGCTCGCCCGCCTGCCGCGCGATTCGAGCCCCAGCCGTCAGCGTAACCGCTGCGAGCTTACCGGCCGGCCGCACGGCTATTACCGCAAGTTCGGTCTCGGGCGCACCAAGCTGCGCGAGGCCGCGATGCGCGGCGACATTCCCGGCCTGCACAAGGCCAGTTGGTAGGCTTACATCGAGGGATATCGTTACATGAGTATGACTGATCCCATCGCCGACATGTTCAGCCGCATCCGCAACGGCCAGTTGGTCGGCCGCGAGCAGGTGAGCATGCCCGCCTCCGGCATCAAGTGCGAGATCGCACGCGTGCTCAAGGAGGAAGGCTACATCGAGAATTTTGCGCGCCGCGAGCAGGACGGCAAGACCGAACTCGTGGTGACGCTCAAGTATTACCACGGCCGGCCGGTCATTGCGCACATGCGGCGCATCAGCCGTCCGGGCTTGCGGGTGTACAAGCGCAAGCACGAGCTCCCCAAGGTGCTCGGTGGATTCGGCATTGCCATCATGTCCACGCCCAAGGGCGTGATGAGCGACCGCGCCGCACGCGCCGCCGGCCAGGGCGGCGAAGTAATCTGCTACGTAACCTGAGCGCCGACGGAAGAACCATGTCCAGAATCGCCAAACAACCCATCGTGCTGCCGAAAGGCGTGGATGCCATCGTGTCCGGCAGCAGCGTCACGGTCAAGGGCCAGAAATCCAGCCTGACTCTGGTGCTGCACCCGCATGTGACGGTGGTAAACGACAAGGGAGTGCTGCACGTTGCCGTCAAGCCGGAGCACGCCGATGCCGATGCCTCGGCCGGCACCGTACGCGCGCTGCTCAACAACGCCGTCAAGGGCGTGACCCAGGGGTTCCAGAAAAAACTCGAACTCGTGGGCGTGGGATACCGCGCGCAAATGCAGGGCAAGAGCCTGAACCTGGCGATCGGCTTCTCGCATCCGGTGAACTACAAGGTGCCCGAGGGCATCAGCATCGAGACCCCGAGCCAGACGGAAATCGTCATCAAGGGGGCGGATCGCCAGAAAGTGGGCCAGGTAGCAGCCGAGGTCCGCGGCTTCCGTCCGCCGGAACCCTACAAGGGCAAGGGCGTGCGCTACACCAACGAGCGCGTGGTCCTCAAAGAGGCCAAGAAGAAATAGCAGGCAAGTTGAACCATGGACAAGAAACCCTTTGAAAAGAAACAGGCGCGCCTGCGGCGCGCACGGCGTGCGCGTGCACGCATGCGCGAACTCGCTGCCTGCCGGCTGTGCGTACACCGCACGCCCGTGCACATTTATGCGCAGATCCTGGCGCCGCAGGGCGACAAGGTGCTGGCCGCGGCCTCCACGCTCCAGGCCGAGGTCAAGAAGGGCCTGAAAAACACCGGCAACATCGCCGCGGCGGCGGCCGTGGGCAAAGCCATCGCCGAGCAGGCCAAGCATGCGGGTATCACACGCGTGGCCTTCGACCGTTCCGGATTCAAGTATCACGGGCGCGTGAAGGCGCTCGCCGACGCCGCGCGTGAGCACGGTTTGCAGTTTTAGGGTGCAGCATGGCAAGAAAAATTGAGAATCTCCCGGAAAGCTCCGACGGTCTGCAGGAGAAACTGGTGGCCGTGAACCGCGTGGCCAAGGTGGTCAAGGGCGGTCGGCAGTTCGGTTTTACCGCGCTCACCGTGGTGGGCGACGGTGCCGGCAAGGTGGGCTTCGGCTACGGCAAAGCGCGTGAGGTACCGAACGCGGTGTCCAAGGCCATGGAGCACGCGCGCAAGAACCTGCGCCAGGTGTCGCTGCGCGAAGGCACGCTGCATTACGCGATCCGCGCACATCACGGTGCCACGCGCGTGTACATGCAACCCGCCTCCGCCGGTACCGGCATCATCGCGGGCGGCGCCATGCGCGCGGTGCTGGAAGTCGCGGGCGTCCGGAACGTACTGGCCAAGAGCTACGGTTCGCGCAACCCCATCAACGTGGTGCGCGCCACCCTGAATGCGCTCAGCGAACAGCACTCTCCGCAGGACCTCGCGGCGAAGCGCGGCAAGACACTGGATGAAATCCGGGGCTGAGCCATGAGTAACACTGCCAAACAAATCAAGGTCACGCTGGTGCGCAGTCCCTTCGGGCGGCTCAAGGTCCATCGTGATTGCGTGCGCGGATTGGGCCTGCGCCGCCTGCGGCATTCCGTCACGCTCAACGATACCCCGGAAGTGCGCGGCATGATCAACAAAGCTTCCTTCCTGCTGCGCGTCGAGGAGAACTGACATGCGCTTGAACACGCTGTCACCGGCAGTCGGAGCCAAAACCGGCAAAAAACGCCTGGGTCGCGGCATCGGCTCGGGCCTCGGCAAGACCTCCGGCAAGGGCCACAAGGGCCAGTACGCGCGCAAGGGCGGCTACCACAAGGTCGGCTTCGAAGGCGGCCAGATGCCGTTGCAGCGGCGCCTGCCCAAGGTCGGATTCCGCTCGCATCTGAAGCCCAGCCGTGCCGAAGTGCGCCTGGACGCGCTTGCCCGTATCGAGGCCGATGTCATCGACGTCCTGGCGCTCAAGGCCGCGGGACTGGTGCCGCTGCAGACCGACCGGGTCAAAGTGATTCTGGCCGGCGAGCTCAAGAAAAAGCTCACACTCAAGGGCGTGACTGCGACGGCCGGGGCGCGCAAGGCCATCGAGGCCGCCGGCGGCAAGGTGGAGGATTAAGTGTCCAGGAACGCGAGCGGCACGGGGGTGATGTCATCCCTGTCGCAGATCGGGAAGCTCCACGATTTACGCAAGCGCCTGCTGTTCCTGGTGGGCGCATTCGTGGTGTTCCGCATCGGTACCCACATCCCGGTGCCGGGCATTGATCCGGCGGCGCTCGCGCGGCTCTTCAGCCAGCATTCCGGCGGGCTGCTCAGCATGTTCAACATGTTCTCCGGCGGCGCACTCATGCGCCTGTCGGTGTTTGCGCTCGGCGTCATGCCCTACATCTCCGCTTCCATCATCATGCAGATGCTCGCGGTGGTGGTGCCGAGTCTGGAGAAATTGCGCAAGGAAGGTCAGGCCGGCCAGCGCGTCATTACCAAGTACACGCGCTGGGGCACGGTGGTGCTGGCCCTGTTCCAGTCGCTGGGCGCGGCGCTCGCGCTGGAAAGCCAGGGCGTGGCGGTGAATCCCGGATTCACCTTTGTGTTCGTGGCCACGGTGTCGCTGACCACCGGCACGCTGTTCCTGATGTGGGTCGGCGAGCAGATGACCGAGCGCGGCGTGGGCAACGGCATTTCCATGATCATTTTCGCGGGCATCGTCGCCGGCCTGCCGTCGGCGTTCGGCGGCACCCTGGACTTGGTGCGTACCGGACAGATGAATCCCATCATCGCCATCGTGGTGCTGGCGGTGGTACTCGGCGTGACCGCATTCGTGGTGTTCGTGGAGCGCGGTCAGCGGCGCATTACCGTGAATTACGCCAAGCGCCAGCAGGGCCGGCGGCTGTATGCCGCGCAGACCAGCCACCTGCCGCTCAAACTCAACATGTCGGGCGTGATCCCGCCGATCTTCGCGTCCTCGATCATTCTGTTTCCCGCGACCGTGGGCAACTGGTTCGGTTCGCAATCCGGGGGCTGGCTCGCGATCGCACTGCAGAAATTTGCCGCCGCCATGTCGCCGGGCGAGCCGGTTTACGACATCACCTACGGCGCGCTAATCATCTTTTTCACCTTTTTTTATACCGCGCTGGTGTTCAACTCCAAGGAAACCGCGGAGAACCTGAAGAAATCCGGCGCCTTCATCCCCGGCATCCGCCCGGGACAGCAGACCGCCGCCTACGTGGACAGTGTGCTCACCCGGCTGACGTTCTGGGGCGCCATTTACGTGACCGCGGTGTGCCTGTTACCGCAGTTTCTGATTACCTACTGGAACGTGCCGTTCTTCTTCGGCGGCACGTCCTTGCTGATTGACGTGGTGGTGGTCATGGATTTCATGGCGCAGTTGCAGGCGCACCTCATGTCCCACCAGTACGAAGGGCTGCTGCGCAAGGCCAATCTCAAGGGTTACGGCGGCACCGGGCTGCGATGAGGATCAACGTGCGGCACAGGATTGCCGCGGGAGTGGAACGATGAAAGTACGTGCTTCGGTCAAAAAAATCTGCCGCAACTGCAAAATCGTGCGGCGTGGCGGCGTGGTGCGCGTGATCTGCAGCGACGCGCGCCACAAACAGCGTCAAGGGTGAAACGAAGGTTTGCATTGATTCATATGGAAAATTCAGGCAAAATTGCCCGTTTTCGCGCCGCAAAACGCGGCGCCGAGTGAGGACAGCGCATGGCCGCCCGTATTGCCGGGGTCAATATCCCGCCCAACCAGCATGCCGTTATCGGCCTGCAGAACATTTACGGCATCGGCCGCAGCCGTGCGCGCCTGATCTGCCAAGTGGCGGGCATCAAGCCCGAAACCAAGGTCAAGGATTTGACCGACGCGGAAGTCGAAACGCTGCGCGTCAACGTCACCAAATTCGAAGTCGAGGGTGATCTGCGCCGCGAAGTCTCCATGAGCATCAAGCGGCTTATGGACCTCGGCTGCTACCGCGGCCTGCGCCACCGCAAGGGCCTGCCGGTACGCGGTCAGCGCACCCGTACCAATGCACGCACCCGCAAGGGTCGCCGCAAGCAGACCGTCAAGCAGGTCGTCAAGTCGCCAACGTAAGTGAAAAGATTGCAGGGTAAGTAAATGGCAGAAGAAGCCAAACCAGCCAAAGAATCCAAAGAAGCCCCGCCCGCAGCCCCGGCAGCGGGCGAAGCACCGGCCGCGGCTCCGGCGCCGCGCAAGCGCGCCAGGAAGACCGTGGTGGACGCGGTGGCGCACGTGCACGCCTCGTTCAACAACACCATCATCACCATCACGGACCGCCAAGGCAACGTGCTCTGTTGGGCCACCGCCGGAGGTTCCGGGTTCCGCGGTTCGCGCAAGTCCACGCCCTTTGCCGCGCAGGTCGCGGCCGAAAAGGCCGGCATCAAGGCCCAGGAGTTCGGCGTCAAGAACCTGGAAGTCCAGGTCAAGGGTCCCGGTCCCGGTCGTGAATCGGCGGTGCGTTCGCTGCACAACATCGGTTTCAAGATTGCCAACATTTCGGATGTCACGCCCATTCCGCACAACGGCTGCCGTCCACCCAAGAAACGCCGCGTTTAATCCAGAGGTTGATTGATGGCTCGTTATCTCGGACCCAAATGCAAACTCTCGCGGCGCGAGGGCACGGACCTGTTCCTCAAATCGAGCGTCCGTCCGCTCGAGTCCAAGTGCCGCATCGAATCGCAGCCTGGACAGCATGGCGCCAAGCGCAACCGTTTGTCGGATTACGGCGGCCAGTTGCGCGAGAAGCAGAAATTGCGGCGCATGTACGGAGTACTGGAGCGCCAGTTCCGCCGCTACTACCAGGAGGCCTCGCGCCGCACCGGAGCCACCGGCCAGGCGTTGCTGCAGATCCTCGAATGTCGCCTGGACAACGTGGTGTACCGCATGGGCTTCGCCGCTACGCGCGCCGAAGCACGCCAGCTCGTCGGCCACAAGGCCATCGAAGTGAACGGAAAAATCGTCAACATACCGTCCTACCAGGTCAAGGCCGAGGACGCGATTGCGGTGCGCGAGCGCGCCAGGAAGCAGTTGCGCATCCAGAACGCGCTCGCCATTGCCAAGCAGCTGCCGCCCATCGAGTGGGTGGAAGTGGACGAGACCAAATTGAGCGGCAAGTTCAAGCGCGTGCCGGAGCGCAGCGACATCCTGCCCGACATCAACGAAAACCTGGTGGTCGAGCTGTACTCCAAGTAATGGTTCAGGTTGCTTCAGCATTTAACGAGGGAATCATCCCATGCAGGGTTCAGTCACGGAATTTTTAAAGCCGCGCCTGGTAGGCGTGCAGGCGCAGTCCGATCAACAGGCGCGCGTGGTGCTTGAGCCGCTGGAGCGCGGCTTCGGTCACACCCTGGGCAATGCGCTGCGACGCATCCTGTTGTCGTCCATGCCGGGATGCGCGGTGGTGGAAGCCGAGATCGAGGGTGTGCTGCACGAGTACACTGCCATCGAAGGCGTGCAGGAAGACGTGGTGGACATCCTGCTGAATCTCAAACAGCTCGCGCTGCGCATGCATGCGCGCGATGAGTCCACGCTCACGCTCGTCAAGAAAGGACCGGGCGTGGTGACGGCCGCCGACATCCAGCTGGATCACGACGTCGAAATCGTCAATCCGGGACTGGTGATCGCGCACCTGAACAGCGCCGGTTCGCTCAACATGAAACTCAAGATCAAACGCGGCCGCGGTTACCAGCCCGCCAACCAGCGCCTGCAGTTCGAGGAGGAGTCGCGTCCCATCGGCCGGCTGCTGCTGGACGCATCCTTCAGTCCGGTACGTCGCGTCACCTACACGGTGGAGAGCGCACGCGTGGAACAGCGCACCGACCTCGACAAGCTCATCATCGACATCGAAACCAACGGCACGATTGATCCGGAAGAAGCCATCCGCCGTGCCGCCACCATCCTCTCCGAGCAGCTTGCCGCCTTCGTGGACCTCAAGGGCCGCGATGCCGGACACGCCGGCGGCGAGGCGCATTTCGATCCGGTGCTGCTGAAGCCCGTGGAAGAGCTCGAACTCACGGTGCGCTCCGCCAACTGCCTCAAGGCCGAGAACATCAATTACATCGGCGACCTGGTGCAGAAGACCGAGGTCGAGCTGTTGAAGACGCCGAATCTCGGCAAGAAATCGCTCACCGAGATCAAGGACGTGCTCGCGCAGCACGGCCTGACGCTCGGCATGAAGATCGAGAATTGGCCGCCCGCGAGCCTGCAGAAGCCCGTGGCCGTGTAAGGAATCCGCCGCATGCGTCACCAGAATACCGGCCGGCAGCTCTCGCGCAATTCCGCGCACCGTGCGGCGCTGATGCGCAACATGGCGGGCGCGCTGTTGCGTTACGAGAGCATCCGCACCACCGTGCCCAAAGCCAAGGAACTGCGGCGCGTGGTCGAGCCCCTGATCACGCTCGCCAGGGAAGACAACGTGGCCAAGCGGCGGCTGGCGTACGCGCGTCTGCGCGACGATGCCGTAGTCACCAAACTCTTTGCTGACATCGGCCCGCATTTCAAGGCGCGTCCCGGCGGATACACGCGCATCCTCAAATTCGGCCTGCGCGCGGGCGACAAGGCGCCGATGGCGGTGATGCAGCTCGTGGATCGCGAAACCCAGATCGCGGCCATGGCCGATCAGCATGCCGAGGCACGCAAGGCGCGCGCGGCGAAATCCGCGGAAGCGGCTGCCGAGCAACCCCGGAAGCCGGCGAAGAAAACCAAGGCGGAGAAGCCCGCCAAGGCCGAGAAGGCCGCAAAGGCGGAGAAGGCCGCCAAGCCCGCAACCAAAGAAACCAAGAAGGCGGCGAAGGTCGAAAAGAAAGCCGCCGCCAAGACCGAAAAACCCACGGCCGGGAAAGCCGAGAAGAAATCACTGTTCAGGCGCACTGCGAAGAAAAAAGACAAATAAGCCACTAAGCCACCGATTACCGTGAACAGAAAGCCGGGCTCTGCCCGGCTTTTTCTTTTCCTCACACGGTGCACCACGAATTGAACGCATGCGGCTGCAAACCCCGTCGCATGCGGCATCCGGCATACCCACCGCAGGTGCGGGGCTGGTCGCAGCCTCCGAGTGCGGCGCTGAAGAGGAAGAGGTGTCTGCGCAGATTTTTACCCGTGGCTGGCTCAGGCCCGTCCGCGCGGCCATGCCGTCAGATACCCATAGCTGGATTCGGGCTGCACCTCAGGCAAGCCGCTCGCCAGCCACCCTGCAAAATGCCATGGCGCTCCAGCCTCGCGAAACTGAGCGATACTGGACCTTGGTCCGAAAACCGGAACTGGCAGTGGGGCTGGCTTTATTGTGAAAAGCCGCTATATTATGTAAATCCTTCGATGGGTGTTGGGACCTTCCGACGAGCCGGTTGGATGCAAGGAACAGCGGCCTGCCTGCCCAATGCCGGCGGCGCTGCCTGCAAGAAGGATTGGGGCGCGATTGCGGGGGAGTATCACGGAAATCGTGAGTGCAAATCCGATGTTGACTGACCCGAAACCGACTTCCGCGAGCGACGCACCGGAGGTTGCGGCCGTACGCGCCCCCGAGTGGCGCTCCGATCGGGGACCGGCGCATGTGCCGTTCATGGATTTCACGCATCCCATGGATGACGAGGAATTCACCGCGGTGCAGCACCTGGCGGTCGATGGCGATCTCGATGCCATGGTGGATTATGCCTTCGAATTGCGCCGGCGCGGTGAGCATGCCGAAGCGCTCGAGTGGTTGACGCGGGCAGGCGACGCCGGACATGAGCGCGCCATTTCCGAACTCGCCGCCGCGCAACTCGGCCAGGCCGAGAATGCGGAAAATTACGTGCAGTCGCTGCACTGGGTCAAACGCGCGGCCGAAAGCGGCAACCGCGAGTGCATGTTGTTCCTCGCGCGTGCCTACCGCGATGGCGAGCAGGGACTGGTCCGCGATTTCAAGCAAATGCTGCGCTGGGCATTGCACGCGGCGGCGGCGCATTCACCCGAAGCCATGCGCTTGGTGAGCGATGCCTATTCACTTGGGCAGGGTGTACGCCAGAATTCGGCACGCGCACTCATCTGGCTGCGGCGCGCGGCCGCCGCCGGGGATGCCGCGGCGATCCAGCGGCTCGCCAGCCGCTATCTCACCGGTCAGGGAGCGGAGCGCGATCCGGTCAACTTTTTCCAGTGGACCAGCAAGGGTGCCGAGGCGGGCGATCCGACGCTGATGTTCAATCTGGCCGAGGCCTATCGCGACGGCATCGGCACCGAGGTGGACAACGCAGCCTTCTTTCGCTGGATGAACAAAGCGGCGGACCGCAATTGTCCGCCTGCGTTGTTCGAGCTGGCGCTCGCTTACCGCGACGGCATCGGTGTCAAACCCGATACGGCCGAATACCACCGCTTGCTGATGCGCGCCGCCGATGCGGGCGATCCGCAGGCCATGAACAATCTCGCACTGCGCTACCTTCACGGTGTGGGCGTGGTGCTCGATGCCAAGCGTCACGTCGAACTGCTGACACGCGCGGCGCAGGCCGGCGAACCGAGCGCCATGTTCAACCTGGCGCATGCCTATCGTGATGGTCTGGGCGTCGCGCGCAACCAGGAGCAGTATCTGGTATGGCTGCGGCAAGCATCCCAACTGCGTCATTCGCACGCGCAGGTCGAACTGGCCGTGCACTACTTCCGGCTGGCATTGAGGGGCCGGGATGCGCTGAATTTCGAGCAGGCCGCGCTCGGTGCGCGCTTTGAGCAGCTTGCGACGGCGGCGGCTGAAGCCGGGGATCCGCGCGGCATGTACCTGCTGGCCATGGCGCACCGGCGCGGTCTCGGGGTATTGGGTGACTTGAGGCTCGCACGCGAGTGGACGGAACGCGCGGCCCATGCCGGTCTCGCGGTCGCGATGACGGATCTGGCCGATCTGCACCGCAACGCTCCCGACGGCAGTTCCGATCCGCTGAATTATTTCACCTGGATCAAGCGTGCGGCGGAGGCGGGCGATGTCGCTGCCAAGCGCCGGCTGGCGCTCGCCTATCACGATGGCGAGGGCACGGAGCGTGATCTGGACGCCTGTCGCCGCTGGCTGGAAGTAGCGGCCCGTGAGGGCGATCAGGCCGCCTTTGTGCTCCTCGGACTGCTCGATCTCGAGCGCGATGGTGAAATCGAGCCATCGCAGTTGCACACGGCGCTCGATCCGTTCATGGGCCTGCAGGCGGAAGTCAGTAAGGTCAAGAGCATGCAACTGGTACGCGAAGCGCCGGAAGGAGTCGCGCACTTCACCACCGTCGAGGTGCTGCGTTCGCTCCTGAGCCCAAGCGCCGAGGACAGCACCCGCAACAGCCTGCGTCTCTACAACGCCGCCTATCTCAAGGACATGCAGGACGGGCGACTGTTGTTTGATGTGCATGACTCGCCCGGGGCGGTCCTGCTGCGCGGCTTTTTCCCCGAGCAGCGCTCGCACGACTGGCCGCTGACCACGCCCTGGGATGGGCGCGAATATTCGGTGTATGTCGGCTCCTTCAATCTGCGCGCCGATTACCTCGATTTGTGGCGCGCACACGGTGCCAACGGCGCGGGCGTGTGCGTCGTAACGCCGCTCGCGGCCTTTACCCAGGACCGGGAACGCCTGCCGTTCACGCTTGCCCCAACGGCAGCGGCGGAGCGGGCGACCGCGTCGGGCAGCGTGGCACGCGCCATCCCACCGGTGCTTTACCGCATGGAATACGATCCGGGGGTGATGGCCAAAGTGCTGCAGGGCATGCAGCCGCATCTGGCGGCCATCCAGGCCTTCAAGGAGCCGTTGACGAGTGGTGGCGGCATCGTGGATGCGCTGGTCCGGATTCTGGTGAGCGAAATCCTGTACCTTTTCAAGCCCGGGGCGTACCAGGGTGAACGCGAGGCGCGTCTGGTCGCGGCCTTCGACATCGCTTCTGACTGCATCCAGCGTGACGCGTCCACCGATCCGGGGCGGCTGTATGTGGAAACCGAACCGTTCTTGTTGAGTTCGCCCGGTTCGCGCATTCTCATCGGTCCGGCCGTCAAGGAACGCGCCGCAACCTACCTGGATTTGCGCTACCGTCTGGCGAAAAGCCGGTGGTCCGGTTCCACCCGGGTAAGCCAATCGTCCATCGAATATCGCTGACGTCGTCCACACCGGCAAGGTTGCCGGTCCCCTGCGGAGCCGCGCACGCCGATCGCCACCTGGCCGCTGATTTGTACGGCGGTGAAGACCAACCGGCACGCGATTTGTCCCAAGACGCTCGCGCGGCTTTCCCTGAAACACTCACGTTACGCGCGGACCAGTCCGCACGGATTCCGACCCGGGCCAAACACCGGCGCGTAACAGCGGTGGGCAGGCGCCGGAGATCATCGAATGCAATGCGAACCCGGTCTGGGCGAGGATGATATCCTGCACTTCGCGACCTGTTATTCGCGCGCGGACAACCGAGTGACGCGGCCAATCCGGCTGACAGTCCCGGAAGGACGGCTTATGCGATCCGATTTTCAATACAGCAGGACGACACCGGCGTGAATCCCAAAGCGGCATTCAAGGCCTATGACATCCGCGGCCGCGTGCCGGATGAACTCAACGTGGCGATGGCGCGCGCCATCGGCGCGGGTTTTGCGACGCTGTTCAACACCCGACAGGTGGTGATCGGGCGCGACGCGCGGCCCTCGGGCGAGGCGTTAGCGGGCGCGCTGGCGGAGGGGCTGCGCGCACAGGGCGTGAGCGTGCTGGACCTGGGGCTTTGCGGCACCGAAGAAATCTATTTCGCCACCGCGCATCTCGGCGTGGATGGCGGCGTCATGATTACCGCGAGCCATAATCCTCCCGAATACAACGGCATGAAGTTCGTGACTGCGGGCGCGCGACCGGTGAGTTTCGACACCGGACTCGAGGCGCTCGCGGATTGGGTGGCGGCCAATCCGGAATCCGGCCGCGGCGCTCCCAAGGCCGCTTACCGTACGCTGAATACGCGGCCGGACTATGTGCGCCATCTGCGAAACTGTGTAGGCAAAGATGCCATCCGTCCGCTGCGCATAGTGGTGAATGCGGGCAACGGCATGGCCGGTCCCGCCTTCGATGCCCTGGCGGCCGGATTGCCACTCGAGGTCGTGCGTCTCGCGCACGCGGTGGATGGCACGTTTCCCAACGGCGTGCCCAACCCGATGTTGGCGAAGAACCGTGCGGCCACGGCACAGGCGGTGCGCGCCGCGCACGCCGCACTCGGGATTGCCTGGGACGGGGATTTCGACCGCTGCTTCATTTTCGACGAGACCGGCGCGTTCATGGAAAGCTACTACCTCATCGGGCTGTTCGCCGAATATTTCCTGCGCCGGTTTCCCGGTGCGAAAGTCATTCAC
Organism: Gammaproteobacteria bacterium; assembly: GCA_035277745.1. GTDB lineage: Bacteria > Pseudomonadota > Gammaproteobacteria > Natronospirales > REEB76 > REEB76. The sequence goes on from DATEJV010000195.1 coordinate 17,155, forward strand.
GATCCGCGCCTCGTCTGGAACACGCTCGATATCGTTAACCGTGCGGGCGGCGTGGCGGTGGAATCCCGCTGCGGTCACGCTTACATCAAGGCGCGCATGCGTGCGGAAGACGCCGTGTACGGCGGCGAGATGAGCGGCCACCATTATTTCCGGGATTTTTTCTACTGCGACAGCGGCATGCTGCCGTGGCTGTTGTTGCTGGCACGGCTCGCGACGGAACCCGCGCCACTCTCTTCGCTGGTGGCGGAGCGTCAACGGCGGTTCCCGGCAAGCGGCGAGATCAACCGAACCGTGGACGACGCGGACCGGGTGCTCAAGCGCATCGAAGCGCGTTTCGGGACGCAGGCGACGGCCGTTGGGCGCGTGGATGGCTTGAGCCTGGGATTTGCCGACTGGCGCTTCAATCTGCGCAAATCCAACACCGAACCGCTGGTGCGCCTGAATGTCGAGACCCGCGGCGATGCGGCGCTGCTCAAGGCGCACACCGCGGAACTTCTGGAACTCATCGGCGGGAAGCCGGGTTGAAGGCGCGCGGTATGCAAATCCTGGTCACCGGCGGCACCGGCTACATCGGTTCGCACGCCTGCGTGGAACTTCTGCGGGCCGGGCATGAAGTGGTGATCGCCGACAATCTCTCCAACAGTTCGATCGCGGTGCTGGAGCGCATCCAGCGCATTGCCGGCAAGCCGCCGGTGTTTCACCAGCTCGACCTGCGCGATGCGCAAGGTCTGCGTGCATTGTTGCAGCGGCATCCGGTGGCCGCCGTGATGCATTTCGCGGGCGTCAAGGCGGTCGCCGAATCGGTGGCCGATCCGCTCAAGTACTACGACAACAACGTGAACGGCAGCCTTGTGCTGTTCGCGGCGATGCGCGCGGCCGGGGTCAAGCGCATGGTATTCAGCTCTTCGGCCACGGTGTACGGCGCGCAGGCGGTTTCACCCATTGGCGAGCAGGCCGCAACCGCGCCGGCCAATCCTTACGGCCGCAGCAAACTGATGATCGAAGAGATGCTGCGCGATCTGTGCATCGCCGACCCGGAGTTCCGTGCCGTGGCCCTGCGTTATTTCAACCCGGTGGGTGCACACACGAGTGGTCTCATCGGCGAGGCGCCTCAGGGCACGCCCAACAACCTGATGCCTTACCTCTGCCAGGTGGCGGCCGGGAAATTGCCGCAACTCCAGGTCTTCGGCAGGGATTACCCCACGCCGGATGGCACGGCCATTCGCGATTACATCCACGTCATGGATCTGGTGCGCGGACACCTGCAGGCGCTGGATTTTCTGGAACGCGCACCCGGATTTACCGCCATCAATCTCGGCACCGGCCGCGGCACCAGCGTCCTCGAGATACTGCATACCTTCGAGCGCGTGAATCAGATCACGATTCCGCACCGCATGGCCGCGCGTCGGCCCGGCGACACCGCCGTGACCTATGCGGATCCCCGCTTGGTGGCCGAGCTGTTCGGTTGGCATGCGACGCTCGGTTTGGATGACATGTGCCGGGATGCCTGGCGTTGGCAACGGCAGAATCCCGACGCATATGCGTGACGCGGCTGTCGGTCGCCCGGAACCGCCGGCTCCGGTAAAATGCCGTGCCTTTCCGGCCGCTGGCTGAAGCGGCCCCCCGGGGAGCAATGTGCGCAAAGTAGCAGTCATCGGACTCGGTTACGTGGGCCTGCCGGTGGCGGTCGCCTTCGGACACAAGGCCGAGGTCATCGGCTTCGACGTCAAACCTGGGCGCATCGCGGAACTCAAAGCCGGACGCGACCGTACCGGTGAAGTTACCGACAGCGAACTGCGGCAGACCCGCATCCTGTTTACCAGCGACGTCGCGGATCTCAGGAAAGCCGATTTTCACATCGTGGCGGTGCCCACGCCGGTGGACATCGCCAACCAGCCGGACCTCACGCCGGTACTCAGGGCTTCGGCATCGGTGGGCAAGGCGCTCAAGCGCGGCGACATCGTGGTGTATGAGTCCACGGTTTACCCCGGCGCCACGGAAGAGGATTGCGTGCCGGTGCTGGAGCGCGAGTCGGGCCTGAAATGCGGCGTGGATTTCTTCGTGGGCTACAGCCCCGAGCGCATCAACCCCGGCGACCACGCACACCGTTTCACCACCATCAGGAAAGTCGTGTCCGGCCAGACGCCCGAGGTGCTGGAGATCGTGGCCGCGACCTATGCGAGCGTGGTCGAGGCCGGTGTGCACAAGGCCTCCAGCATCAAGGTGGCGGAAGCGGCCAAGGTCATCGAGAACACCCAGCGCGACCTCAACATCGCGCTCATGAACGAGCTGGCGCTGATCTTCGATCGCATGGGCATCGACACGCAGGCGGTACTGGAAGCGGCCGGCACCAAATGGAACTTCCTGCCGTTCCGCCCCGGCCTCGTGGGCGGGCACTGCATTGGCGTGGATCCCTATTACCTCACGCACAAGGCGGAGAAGATCGGCTATCTCCCGCAGGTGATCCTGGCCGGGCGGCGCATCAACGACAGCATGGGAAAATTCGTCGCGCAGCGCACCATCAAGGAATTGGTGCGCGCCGGCCATGAACTGCGCGGCGCCACCGTCACGGTGCTGGGCCTGACGTTCAAGGAAAACTGTCCGGACCTGCGCAACTCCAAGGTGGCCAATATTCTCAGTGAATTGCGCGATTTCGACGTGCAGCTCCAGGTCTCGGATCCGCTCGCCGACCCGGTGGAAGCCGAGCACGAATACGGCGTGCAGCTCGTGCCCTTCGAGCGCCTGCAACCCGCGGATGCGCTGGTGGCCGCCGTGGCGCACGAGCAATACCGCCGGCTCGGTGCACCGGAGCTCAAGCGCCTGCTCAAGAAGCCGCCGCTGGTCATGGACGTGAAGGC
>DATEJV010000196.1:0-5615 GCA_035277745.1 Gammaproteobacteria bacterium
CATGCGGCGAATCTCATTGGTGCCGGCGCCGATGTCGTAGAGCTTGGCGTCGCGCAGCAGCCGGCCGGTGGGATATTCATTGATGTAACCGTTGCCGCCCAGGCTCTGAATCGCTTCCAGCGTCACCTTGACGGCGTGCTCCGAGGCGAACAGCAGACAGGCGGCGGCTTCCTCGCGCGGGTCCTCGCCGCGGTCAAAGCGCTCGCACACCCGATAGGTGAACGCGCGCGAGGCCTGCAGCGCGGTGTACATGTCGGCGAGCTTGGCCTGCATGATCTCAAATTCGCCGATGGGTTTGCCGAACTGCTTGCGCTCGCGCACGTAGGGCAGCACCACGTCGAGCGCCGCCTGCATGATGCCGATGGGACCGGCCGACAGCACCAGCCGCTCCGAATCCAGGCCGCGCATCAATATATACACGCCTGCGTTCACCTTGCCGAGCACGTTGGCTTCGGGGATTTCGCAGTCCTCGAACACCAGCTCCGAGGTGTGCGAGCCGCGCATGCCGAGTTTGTCGAGCTTCTGCGCGGTCTTGAAGCCGCGCATGCCTTTTTCCACGATGAAGGCGGTGATGCAATGAGAGTTGGCTTCCTTGCCGGCGGTGCGCATGTATACCAGCGCCACGTCGGCTTCCGGTCCGTTGGTGATCCACATCTTGCTGCCGTTGGCGATCCACTTGTTGCCTTGCTTGACCGCGCTGCAGCTCATGGAGCCGACGACGTCGGAGCCGGCGCCCGGCTCGGACATCGCGAGCGCGCCGATCCATTCACCGCTACACAGTTTCGGCAGATATTTCCTGCGCTGAGCTTCGCTGGCGTGGCGGAACAGGTTGCTCACGCACAGATTGGAATGCGCCGCGTAGGACAGGCCCACCGAGGCCGAGGCGCGCGAGATTTCCTCCATGGCGACCACGTGTGCGAGATAACCCAGCCCGGCGCCGCCGTGTTCGGTGGGAATGGTGATGCCGAGGAGGCCGAGTTCGCCGAGTTTGCGCCACAGGTCATGCGGGAACTCGGCGCGCTCGTCAATCTCGCGCGCGCGCGGCGCGATCTCGGCCTCGGCGAAACGCCGCACCGTGTCGCGCAGCAGGTCCAGTTCTTCGTTGATGTGGGTATTAATCGTGGCCAAGAGTCTTCTCTACATATACTTCATGTTTCTTGTGGGAGCGGTCGTCCCGGCCGCGAATCTATCCCCCCTCCTTTGATAAAGGAGGGCGAGCTGCACGGCAGCGAGCGGGTTGCCATGGATGACAACCTTGGGCTTTCAGGCGAAGCCGGAATGCGCAGCCTGAAAGGGGGAGGATTTGAAAATCCCCCTGCTTCCCCCTTTATCAAATGGGGAGTGATGACTGGTTCGTGCAGCAGTGTGTTCACCAGCATTTAAATGCGTCCTGTCGCGGTCGAGACGACCGCTCGTGCAAATGAATCAATGTTTGCCGTTGCGGCGTCCCGTGAAATGACGTTCGTACGGCTGGTTGACCGTGGGCAGCTTGACCTTGCCGAGGGCGGCGATGCGGCCCTCGGCGACGTGGTCGGCCGCCTTGTAGGTCGGGATTTTTTCGCGTTCCGCGAGCGCAAAGATTTTGCCCATGATGTCGTAAATGCCGTTCACCATGCGGTTGGCACGTTCGCGGTTGTAGCCCTGCAATTCGATGGACACGTTCATCAGGCCGCCGGCATTGATGGCGTAGTCCGGCGCGTACAGGATGCCTTTGGTGTGCAGCTCGTCGCCGCAGGCGTCGGTGGCCAACTGGTTGTTGGCGGAACCGGCCACGATTTCGCAGCGCAACTGCGAGATGGTTTTCTCGTTGATGGTCGCGCCCAGTGCACACGGCACGTACACCTTGGCATTCACGCCGTAGATTTCCTCCATCTTCACCGCTTCGGCGCCGAGCGCCACGCATTGGTCAATGCGCTCCTGATGCATGTCGGTCACGAATACCTTGGCGTCTGCATCGCGCAGGTGTTTGACTATGTGGTAACCGACGTGGCCCAGGCCCTGTACCGCGTAGCTGACCTTCTTGAGATCGGTGTGGCCGTAGCGCCGCTGGAGACAGGCCTTGATGCCCTGGATCACACCGAGTGCGGTGAACGGCGAGGGGTCGCCGGAGCCGCCGTGCACCGGATGCACGCCGGTGACGTAATCGGTCTCCTGGAAAATGTATTCCATGGCCTGCACATCGGTGTTCACGTCCTCGGCGGTCACGTAGCGGCCGCCGAGCGACTGCACGAAACGCCCGAAGGCGCGGAACAGCGCTTCGGACTTCTGCGCGGGATCGCCGATGATGACCGCCTTGCCGCCGCCCAGATTCAGCCCCGACACCGCCGCCTTGTAGGTCATGCCGCGGGACAGGCGCAATACGTCGGTCAGCGCCTCCTGCTCATTGCGGTACGGCCACATGCGCAGGCCGCCGAGCGCCGGCCCGAGCACGGTGTTATGGATGGCGACGATGGCCTTGAGGCCGGATTCGGGGTGATGGAAAAACACCACCTGTTCGTGCCCCATGGTGTCAAGCGTGCTGAAGAGCTCCATACATCCTCCTCGGTATACGGATCGCGAAATTCGGTTGGAAACTTCGCCCGCGTCACGCAAGCGGCCGGCGCCGGGCATAGGGGCCCAATCGGGCCGGGTGAGCGCGCCATTATAACCATTGGGCGCGGTTCGCCGAACAGTGCTTGACGGGCGTCGTACAATAACGCAGCCGCAAGCCCGAAGTCCGCGGCATTTTTTTAACCGCCGTCCGCATGGATATCGCCAGTCTCAATCTCTGGAACCCCGTCGCCGGGCTCGGCCCGGGAATCGCGCTGCTTACCGCGTTTTTCCTCGGCTTGATCCACGGCATCACGCCCGACGAGCACACCTGGCCGATCACCTTCAGCTATTCGGTGGGCAGTTACAGCAGCCGCGGCGGCATGCGAGCGGGGCTGCTGTTTTCACTGGCGTTCACCGTGCAGCGTGCCATCGCCAGCGAGATTGCGTACTTCGCGGTCACTTGGCTGATTGTCTCGGAGCGCTGGAACTTCGCCCTGTATGTCGTGATTGGCGCGCTCATGCTGATGTCCGGCTGGTATGTGCTGCGCCGTCATCGGCTGCTGCATCTGTTCCATAGTCATAATCTGGATCGAACCGAAGAACCGCATGCGCTGCCGGGCTACATGCCGCTGGTGCACGGCTTCGTTGCCGGCTGGGGCACGGGTGCGTTCGCGCTCATTGTTTATACGGTGCTGACGCCGGCCATGCCCGGACCGGCCTTCGGTTTCCTGCCGGGACTGCTGTACGGCCTGGGAACTACGGCCATGCAGGTGCTGTTCGGTGCGCTGGTGGGCGCGTGGATGGCGCGTCGCAAGCTTGGGGATACGGTCCGCACGCAGGTCGCGCGCATGGTGGCGGGACGCACGCTGTTCTGGGGCGGATTGGCGTTTATCTCCCTCGGCATCATCGGCTTCATTTATCCCCATCTCGGTGCATTCGGCATGAACACGGGTGTGCAGGTGCATAATCTGTCGCGGATTGATGTTGGGTTCCTGTTGGCGGTGCTGGTGCCGTTCGGCGCCGGCAGCTACGCCATGATCCGTTCGCTGCGCGAGGTCCGCGCCACTGGCTACGGCCGGGACCCGACCCGAGCCGCGCCCCCGTAACCGGGCCGCTATAATGCGGTAGTCGTCCCCGCCGAGAGCCGCATGAGCACCGTCGTTCCCAAGTCAGACACGTCCGAATTGGCGCAGGCCGCGCGGCTGCCGCTGCGCTTCGTGACGGCGGCCAGCCTGTTCGACGGTCACGACGCGGCCATCAACATCATGCGCCGCATCATCCAGAGCCAGGGCGCCGAGGTGATCCATCTCGGGCACAACCGCTCGGTGGAGGACGTGGTGCGCGCCGCGCTGCAGGAAGACGCCGACGCCGTTGCCATCAGCTCCTACCAGGGCGGGCATATCGAATACTTCAAGTACATGGTGGACATGCTGCGCGATCGCGGCGCCGGCCACGTGCGCGTGTTCGGCGGTGGCGGCGGCACCATCACGCCGGAGGAAATCGCGGAACTCGAACAATACGGCGTGGAACGCCTCTACCACCCGAACGACGGCATGCACATGGGCCTCGTGCACATGATCGAGGACGTGGTCGGGCGTACACGCGAGCGCCGCGTGGCGCCTGCCAAACCGGTCAAGGTCTCGGCGGATGACGAGCTTTCGGTGGGGCGCATGCTCACCGCACTCGAGGCGGGCGTATTGAGCGAGCCTGAACTCACACGGCTGCGCAAGCAGTGGGAACTCGCCGGCAGGAAAGTCCCGGTGGTGGGCGTGACGGGCACCGGCGGCGCGGGCAAATCCTCGGTGGTGGACGAGCTGCTACTGCGTTTCCTGCACGCTTTTCCCGGCATGCGCATCGCGGTGCTGGCGGTGGATCCCACGCGCCGGCGCACCGGCGGGGCGCTGCTCGGCGACCGCATCCGCATGAACGCGCTGCGCAGCCATCGCGTGTTCATGCGCTCCATGGCCACGCGCCGTGCGCACGCGGCCACCAATGCCATGCTCAAGGACTGCATCGCCTTCCTGTGCGGACAGGGTTACGACCTGGTGCTGGTCGAGACCGCCGGTATCGGCCAGAGCGATTCCGAGATCGTGGACCTCGTGGATTTCGCCATGTACGTGATGACGCCGGAGTTCGGCGCGCCGATCCAGCTTGAGAAGATCGACATGCTGGATTACGCCGACCTCGTGGTGCTCAACAAATACGACCGGCGCGGAGCGGACGACGCGCTGCGCGACGTGCGCAAACAATGGAAGCGCAACCGCACCGCCTTCAAGCTGCCGGACGAAGAAGTGCCGGTGTATCCGACCATCGCGAGCCAGTTCAACGATCCGGGCGTCACCTGGATGTTCGTGAACCTGTGCCGACTGCTGCGCGAGAAACTCAATTTGCATCCCTCGCCCTCGGCGGGTTCGCTCCCCTCTCCCTCCGGGAGAGGGGCCGTCTCCCTTAATCCCTCCCCCCGTGGGGGAGGGACAGAGGGAGAGGGGGGGCGTTGCGATTTCAACCCGCAAGTTGACACTTCGCTCAAGGAGCCGCGCGCCACAATACTCATTCCCGGCAAGCGCGTGCGCTATCTCGCCGAGATCGCCGAACAGGGCCGCGGTATCAACAAGGACATTGACCGCGAGGCGGAAGCCGCCGGCCGCGCGCAGCATTACTACGAAGTGTTGCGGGAGCTGGGCGATCCGGAGCTGCCGAAAGAATTAGGCTTGTACAACGCGAAGGATTTGCTCCCCTCGCCCTCCGGGAGAGGGGCAGGGGGTGAGGGTGCTCAACCGTCGCAGCATTCAGATAGCACACCCGGTACCGGCCCTCACCCGGCGCAGGGCGCCACCCTCTCCCGCGGGGAGAGGGATTCAGAAGCGGAGCGCGCGCTCGTCATACTCCGCCAGCGCTACAACGAAGCCATCAAGGAACTCTCGAGCGAAGCCCTGCATCTTCTGCGCGAGTGGCCGGAGCGCCTGAAGAGCGTCACCGACGAGCACTACACCTACGAAGTGCGCGGCAAGCCGGTGGAGGGCAACAATTACATCGAATCCCTGTCACACCAGAAAATCCCGAAGATCGCAGGGCCCAACTAC
>DATEJV010000197.1:0-4390 GCA_035277745.1 Gammaproteobacteria bacterium
CAGTCCGCCGATGGGTGGAATCAGTCTGCGCGCCGGACGCAGCAACGGTGCATTGAGGCTCCACAACAAGCTCGCCACCGGGTGGCGCGGTCCGGTGCTCATCCAGCTCAATATGGCTTCCACCAGGATGGTGAGGAAGTAGAGGTTCACCAGCACGAATACCAGTTTGAGGAAAATCCACCAGATGATCCACGGCGTGACCAAGGGGATACCCACGAGCGCCATCACCAAAATCACGTTGACGAGCTGCACGATGATCGCGAGCACTATGGCCGCGAAATCCAGTCCGCGCCAGCCCGGGACCACGCGCCGCAACGGCAGCAACAGGGGATTGGTGAGTTTGACGATGGCCTGACAGATGGGGTTGTAGAAATCCGCTCGTACCCACTGCAGCAGAAAGCGCAGCAACACCGCGGCGGCATACAGTCCGAGCACCACGTTGATGATGAAGACCAGGGCTTCGGTACCGCGGCCGATCATGGGCGGCCGCCGATCGGGACAATCCGCGGGTTGGGGTTCATGCGCCGTCGCCGTGTGCAATGACCGGCATAGGATAGCGGCGGGCGCTGGTTTCAGGAACGGCTTGCCGCACGCGCGCCAAAAATCGCCGTACCCAGGCGTAGCAGCGTAGCGCCTTCCATGATCGCCGCCTCGAAATCCGCCGACATGCCCATGGAGAGGGTGTCGAGCGCGTGCCCGCGTTGGTTGAGCGCCTCCAGCAGTTGCCGCAGTTCGCGGAATGGCCGACGCTGCTCTGCCGGACCCGCCGCGACGGCGGGAAGCGCCATCAGGCCGCGCAGCTTGAGCCGCGGCAGGCCGGAAACATATTCAGCAAGCGCCGCCAGTTGTCCGGGTGCGATGCCGGACTTGCTGGCCTCGCCGTCGAGATTGACCTCGATGCAGACGTTGAGCGGCGGCAACGCGGTGGGGCGCTGATCGTTGAGGCGCTGGGCGATTTTTCGCCGATCCACGGTGTGCACCCAGTCGAAATTTTCCGCCACCAGCCGGGTCTTGTTTGCCTGCAGCGTGCCGGTGAAGTGCCAAATGACTCCATGAAGCTGTTGCGTACTTTGCCGTTTCGCCAGCGCTTCCTGCACGTAGTTTTCGCCGAATTCATTCTGTCCGGCCGCGCATGCGGCGACCAGAGCTTCGACCGGCTGCGCCTTGCTGACGGCCAGCAGGCGCACCGCACCCGGGTCGCGCCCGGCGCGGTTTGCCACGGCCAGCATGCGCGCGTGCACCCGGGCCAAGTTCCGAGCAATGATTTCCGGGGTTGCAGGCGTCATGCGGGTGTGGGTATTGTTGCGCTTGGGCGGGTTATGGCAACCGACGCCGGCGGGCGTTTCGCTATACTACATTTACCGTGCCGTGGCGGCCGTCCGCCGCCGGCCCGGCGCCGGGCCCGGGCCGCTGACACTTCCAGGGGAGTGCTATGGCATTTGATATTTCCCAGTTGCTTACTTTCAGCGCGAAGAACCGAGCTTCGGACCTGCACGTGTCGGCGGGCGTGCCGCCCATGATCCGCGTGGACGGCGACATGCGCCGCATCAACATGCCGGCGCTGGAACACAAGGATGTGTACGACATGATCTACGACATCATGAACGACAAGCAGCGCAAGGACTTTGAAGAATTCCTGGAGTGCGATTTTTCCTTCGAGATTCCCAACCTCGCGCGTTTTCGCGTGAATGCCTTCAACCAGCAGCACGGCGCGGCGGCCGTGTTCCGCACCATTCCCTCCAAGATCCTGACGCTCGAGGATCTGAACTGCCCCAAGATTTTCGTGGACATCGCGCAGCAGCCGCGCGGCCTGGTGCTGGTCACCGGGCCGACGGGCTCGGGCAAATCCACGACGCTCGCGGCCATGGTCAATTTCATCAATGAAACCGAGTTCGGTCACATCCTGACGATCGAGGATCCCATCGAGTTCGTCCACGAGAGCAAGAAGTGCCTGGTCAACCAGCGCGAAGTGCATCGCGACACGCTGGGCTTCAACGAAGCCCTGCGCTCGGCGCTGCGCGAAGACCCGGACACCATCCTGGTGGGCGAGATGCGCGATCTCGAGACCATCCGCCTGGCGCTCACCGGCGCTGAAACCGGACACCTGGTGTTCGGTACCCTGCACACCAGTTCCGCGGCCAAGACCATTGACCGCGTCGTGGACGTGTTCCCGGCGGCCGAAAAGGACATGGTGCGCGCCATGCTTTCGGAATCCCTGCGCGCGGTGATTGCGCAATCGCTGTGCAAGAAGGTCGGCGGTGGACGCATGGCGGTGCACGAGATCATGATCGGCACGCCCGCAATCCGCAATCTGATCCGCGAGAACAAGATCGCGCAGATGTATTCCGCCATTCAGACCGGCCAGGCGAGCGGCATGGTCACACTCGATCAGAATCTTTCGGACGTGGTGCGCAAGGGCATGATTACCAAGGACGAAGCGCGAGTGTATGCGGTCAACAAAGATGCGTTTGTCTGACTAGGATTCTCCGGAGCGGGCCATGGAAAAAGATCAAGCCATCAAGTTCATGCAGGATCTGTTGCGCGCCATGGTGGGGCGCAAAGGCTCGGATCTGTTCATCACCGCGGGATTTCCGCCGGCCATCAAGGTGGACGGCCAGGTGAGCGCTGTGACCGAAAAAGCGCTGACCGGGGAACAGGCCGGCATCCTGGTGCGTGCGGTGATGAACGATCGCCAGACCAAGGAATTCGATGCCACCAAGGAATGCCAGTTTGCCATCAATCCGCCGGGCATCGGGCGTTTCCGCGTGAGCGCCTTCGTGCAGCAGGGACGCACGGGCGCGGTGTTGCGCACGCTGAATACCGAGATCCCGGATTTCGACAAGCTCGGCCTGCCGCCGGTGCTCAAAGACGTGGTCATGTCCAAGCGCGGCATCGTGATCTTCGTGGGAGCGACCGGCTCGGGCAAGTCCACCTCGATTGCCTCCATGATCGGGCACCGCAACAAGAATTCCAGGGATCACATCATCACCATCGAGGATCCCATCGAGTTCGTGCACCCGCACATCAACTGCGTGGTCACGCAGCGCGAAATCGGCGTGGACACCGAGTCCTGGGACATCGCACTCAAGAACACCCTGCGGCAGGCGCCGGACGTGATCTTCATCGGCGAAATCCGCGATCGTGACGCCATGGATTACGCCGTGGCCTTCGCCGAAACCGGCCACCTGGTGCTGTCCACGCTGCACGCCAACAGCACGAACCAGGCGCTCGACCGCATCATCAACTTTTTCCCGCCGGAGCGCCGCCAGCAACTGCTCATGGACCTGTCGCTCAACATCCGCGCGTTCATCTCGCAGCGCCTGATCCGTCGTCAGGGCGGTAAAGGCCGGATTCCGGCCGCGGAAGTCATGATCAACACCCCGTATATTGCGGACCTGATCTTCAAGGGCGATGTGTCCGGGATCAAGGAGGTCATGGCCAAGTCGGGCCAGCTCGGCATGCAGACATTCGACCAGTCGCTGTTCCAGCTGTTCGAGCAAGGCTTGATCAGCTACGAGGACGCCATCCGCAATGCCGATTCCCAGAACGAGTTGCGTCTGCGCGTCAAGCTCGAAAGCAAGCGTGAGAAACGCTCGCTGGAGGAAGGCATCGAGGATCTGAGCATCATTGATCCCGGCCGGGGCCAGAAATTCTAAGGCACGGCTTTAGGCCGGCCGCAAACAGCGGACACCTCATGGATCTCAGTCCCTATCTAAAGCTCATGGTCGAGAAGAAGGCCTCGGATATCTATCTCACCAGCGATGCGCCGGTGAAGATCAAGATCGAGGGCCATCAGATGCCGGTCGGCAAAACCAAGCTGACCGCCGATATGGTGCGGGAAGCCGCCTACGGCATCATGAATGAAAGGCAGGCGCGCGCCTTCGAGGTCAAGCACGAATCCGATTTCGCGATTGTCGAGGAAGGCGCCGGGCGCTTCCGCGTCAACGTGTTCCTGCAGCGCGGCCAGGTGGCCATGGTGTTGCGCTATATCCCGTCGGACGTGCCGCAGCTTGCGGACCTGGGACTGCCGGAGGTGCTCAAGGAACTCATCATGCAGAAGCGCGGCCTGATTCTGGTGGTGGGCTCCACCGGTTCCGGCAAGTCCACCACCATCGCTGCGATGATGCGCTATCGCAACGAGAACGAGGCTTCGCACATCCTCACCATCGAGGATCCCATCGAATACAACCATACGAATGCCCAGTCCATCATCAACCAGCGCGAGATCGGTCAGGACACGCTGTCGTATGCCAATGCGCTCACGCAATCCTTGCGCGAGGCGCCGGACATCGTGGTGATCGGCGAGTGCCGCGACCGCGAGACCATGGAATCCGCGATTCAGCTCGCGGGCACCGGCCAGTTGGCGATCTCGACGCTGCACGCCAACAAT
>DATEJV010000198.1:0-5374 GCA_035277745.1 Gammaproteobacteria bacterium
TGAAGATGTGCCTGAACATGCCGACGAGCACGCCGCGCCGCTCGGGGAACAGCTCGGGGAAATCGAGAAGCAAGCCATCCGCAAGGCACTGGAACAGACCCGCTACAACAAGACGGCCGCCGCGAAGCTGCTGGGCATGAGCTTCCGGCAGTTACGCTACCGCATAAAGAAGCTGGGCCTGGACTGAAGCCAAAAGTATCTTGGGCCAGCCTGCAGCCACAGGCATTTGAACCGGGTTACTGCAGTTGAAGAACGCTTGCGGCCAGAGGCTGCGTCAGGCTCACTCCTGTGCAGCAGCGCGAGAATGCGAAGTTTCAGTAAAATTTCAAAATGAACAAGAAGATCGCCATCATCGGCGCCGGTTTCAGTGGCGCCGCCACCGCGATTCATCTGCTCACGCGCCACGGACACAAGCCATTCAAGGTGACGCTTATCAATCGCCATGCGAATCTCGCGCGTGGCGTGGCCTACGGCACGCACTCGCCCGTGCATTGGCTAAATGTGCCAGCGGGACGCATGAGCGTGTTTCCTGACCGTGAACATGATTTTCTGGAGTTTGCGCGCACTACGGATGCCTCGATCACGGCATCGGATTTCGTGCGCCGCAGTCTGTACGGCGAATACCTGCACACGCGTCTCGATCAGGCCGCGGCAGCAGCGGGCAAGGCACAGCTTGCGGTGATGACCGGTGAAATAACCGCATTGCGGTTGGAACAGGATGCTGCGGTTCTGGATTTTTCGGATGGCCGGAGCTTGCAGGCCGATCGCGTGGTGCTGGCGGTCGGTCACTATCCTCCGGCCGACCCGCCGGTCCCTGATCACGGTGTGTTTGCCGGTGCAAACTATGTGCGCGACCCCTGGGCGCCGGGCGCTCTCGACCATATCCCGCTGCACCAGCCGGTGCTGCTGCTCGGTACCGGTCTGACCATGGTGGACGTGACCCTGGATTTGGACCAACGCGGCTACCGCGGAACGCTGATGGCGCTGTCGCGTCACGGTCTGTTGCCGCAAGCTCATCGCACGCTGCGCGAAATGCCGCAGCTCGAGCCGCCGGCGGAATGGCTTGTCGGCGCGGCGAGCGCACGCGCTTATCTGCATACGGTGCGCGCCGCAGTCGCAGCAAGCGCGCAGCATGGCCGCGACTGGCGCGACGTGATTGGCGCGCTCCGGCCGGTAACGCCCGCCTTGTGGCAGGCACTGACCAAGAATGAGCGCCGGCGCTTCCTGCGCCATTTGCAGGCATATTGGGACAGTCATCGCCACCGCACGGCGCCGATTTCCGCCCAGCGGCTTACGCAACTGCTGGCCCGGGGTATGCTCACGGTAGACGCGGGCCGGCTGCAGGGGCTGCGGCCGGTAGCCGACGGCATTCAAGTGGACTGGCAGCCGCGCGGCAAAAGCCGTACTGAACACTGGCGGGGGGCAGCGCTTATCAATTGCACCGGTCCCGAGAGCCGGCTCAGATGTCTTGCGGACCCCCTGATCCGCGGCATGCTGGCCGGAGGACTGCTGACAGCAGATGCTCTGGAACTGGGCGTGGCCACCGACGCCGAGGGTGCGCTGCTTGACAACGCCGGGCAACCCTCGCGCGTTGTCTATTACACAGGGCCGTTACTGCGTGCCAGGGATTGGGAATGCACGGCGGTGCCGGAATTGCGGCGCGCGGCGCTCAGGCTGGCGGACCGTCTGGCCGGAACTTGGTGATGACAGGCATTGCCCCTACAATGAGCGACTTGGATTCATTTACATGAGGTTCTCAATGAAGACCACCTTACGCATAGTCACGTTGTCTTTGGCGCTCGGACTTGCCGGTGCGCTGGCTACCGCCTGGGGCGCCGAATCGGTGATGGATCTCATCAGCCAGGGCGAATCCGCCGTGGCCAAGGTCAAGACCGCCAAGACCACGCTGGAAGGCATCACCCAGAAAAACACCGCGCTGCAGGCCGAAGGTACGCAGATTCAGGCGGAAAATACCAAATTGCAGGCCGATATTGCCGCCTTCAAGCAGCAAGTGGCCGATTACAACCAGAAGGCTACCGCATACAAGCAGCAATGCAGCAGCGCAAAGACGGACGACCAAGTAAAAGCCTGCAATGCACAGCATACTGCACTGCAACAGGAATCCGACGATCTGAAAAACAAGCCGGCCACGCTCAATACACGTGAAAAAGATTTCATCGCCAAGGCGACCGCCTACAACCAGCAGGTCAAGGCGCTGCCCAACGATCTGAAAACCGCCGAGAGCAACTATCGCACCGCCTTGTCGTATCAGTACGCCTGGCTGGACAAGGCCCGCGATCAGGTGGCCCAGCCGGCCTTCAAGCCGTACGCCAAGAAATTCAATTGCCCCAACGTCATGAAGCCGGCCAAGACGCAGGACGAGGCCGATACCATGAGCGATCAGATCATCGCCTGTCTGAAACGCGTGGTGAATTCCGGTTGATTCCAGCCGGCTTCTGGTAACACGCAAACGCCCGGTATCCGCCGGGCGTTTGTTTTGGTGTCATCGCCAACCGCCGCTACAGCTTCAGCGGCAGCAGGCCCTGTTGCACAAGTCTGCGGTTGAGCGCCGGCATCTCCTTGACTTGGATACCGAGCCATTCCTTCAGAGCCATTTGGGCGTAACCTGCATACTGCTTGAAGGCCTGCATATAGGAAGCCGGCGGCGCACGGTCACCGTCGTTGATCTGCGTGGCGAGATCCGTCAACCGGGCGTTGATCGTCGCAAGATTGTGGTCGTGCGCCGCCTTGGTTTGCAGCGCCACAAGCTTCTGATCGAGCGAGTTGACTGACGACAGCAATGCCGCTTGCGTGGGCTTGTCGGCCAGTTGCTTCGACAGCGCCGTCAGTTGTGCGTGCAGTTGCGCCAACTCCGCGTAGGCCGACGCGATCGCATTCATGGCTTGACCGATTTGCCGAGCCAGGTCCAGTTGCTTTTGTAACGCATCGCCGACGGGATGCACGCGCGGATCGAGCGTCACCACGAGCGGCTGGGTGTAGCTGCGACCGTCGACCGTGAGTTCCACGCGATAACGGCCCGGCAATACCAGCGGACCGCGCGGAACGACGGAAGTCCCCACGCCGTAGATGGCATTTATGCCATAGCTGTACGCAAGCGAATCCGGCCGGGGGTAGCGCAGGTCCCAGACAAAGCGGTGCGCGCCCGGTTGCGCCGCAAGTGTTTCCGGCCGCGACAGCCAGCCGTTCGCGAAATACTGCGGCTCGGTCTTGAGCGTGGGTGCCGGCGCATGACTGGCGTATTCGCGCACCCGCTTGCCTTGGCTGTCGTAGATTGCCAGCGTCACCGGGCCGTGCGTATCCGGACCCAGCCAGTAGTCAATCACCGCGCCCGTGGGCGGATTGCGTGCCGCGGGAATCTCCGGCGGCAGTGGCGTGTCCTTGTTGTTGTCGTTGCGCACGCGCATCGCATCCGCCGGCTTGAACAGGTACGCACTCTGCGCGAGCAGCGCGGCACTCGCCTGGCGCAGCGGCGTGACGTCGTCCAGTACCCAGAGCGCGCGGCCCTGGGTGGCGGCGATCAGGTCGTCGCCGTGCACGGTGAGGTCGCGCACCCGCACGCTCGGCAGGTTCAACCGCAAGGGCTGCCAGTCGCCGCCGTCGTCGAAGGACACGTATACGCCGGCATTGGTACCGGCGTACAAGAGCTTGGGATTCACCAGATCCTGACGCACCACGTACACGTACTGGCCGGCGGGAATGCCGTTCACGATTTTCGTCCAGCTGCGGCCGTAGTCGTGGGTGCGGTAGATAAAGGTGCCGAGATTGTCCCAGCGGTGTGCATCCACCGCGGCGTACGCGGTCGCGGGATCGCCGGGCGAGGCGTCAATCTGGTTGACCCGGCCCCAGAGCGGCAGATCCGGCGGCGTGACGTTCTGCCAGTGCTGGCCGCCGTCGCGCGTCAGCCGGATCACTCCGTCGTCCGTCCCCACCCAGATTTCGCCCGCTTTCATCGGCGAGGGCGCGATGGCGAAGATCTCGCCGTAGCCGCAGGCGCGCGCTTCGGGAAGCGTGAGGTCATCGCTCTCGCAGTTCCGGGCGGATTTGGGATCGGCGCCGCTCAGGTCGGGGCTGATGGTCCGCCAGTGCATGCCGCCGTCGTCGCTCTCGAACAGCACCTGCGCACCGAGATACAACGTGTGCGGCTTGTGCGGATCGGTGACCACCGGATAAAACCAGTTGTAGCGGTATTTGGTGTGCGTGGGCCGCTCGCCGTAATGCGAAACCGGCCAGGCCGAGATGTTCTGCACCAGTCCGGTGCGCGCATTGAAGCGCGACACGTGGCCGCCGAGGCCGCCGACGTACACGATATTGGGGTCTTCGCGGTCGGGCACCACGTAACTGCGCTCGTCGCCGCCCACCGGGTGCCAGTCGCGTTCCGTAATTTGGCCAAAGTCGCTGCGGCTCTTGGTCTCAACCGTGCCGCTGTCCTGCTTGCCGCTGTACACGCGATACGGGAAGCGGTTGTCGGTAGTCACGTGGTAGAACTGGCCGGTCGGCTGGTTGTACCAGCTCGACCAGTGCTTACCAGAGTCCACGCTCACACTCGTGCCCTGGTCGCTCGCGACAATCATGTAGTGGTCGTTTTCAGGGTTGATCCACATGCAGTGGTAATCGTCGCCGCCCGGCGCGCCCTTGAACCACGTGAAGGTCTTGCCGCCGTCGCGGCTCTGCGCTACCGAGCGGTTCATCACGTAGAGCACGTCGGGATTTTTCGGATCCACGGTGATGCGGTCGAAGTAACTGTTCGCGAGATCGGCGTGGCCGAGATATTGCCAGTTCGCGCCGCCGTCGTCGGAGCGGTACAGGCCGCGCGCCTTGGCTGCATCCACGATGGCGTACACGCGCTGGTCGCTGGTGCCGGGCGCGACCGCGAGCCCGATGCGTCCCAGCGGCCCCGCCGGTAACCCGTGACCGCTGAGCCGCGTCCAGGTGCGGCCCGCGTCGGTGGATTTCCAGATGCCGCTGCCGGGACCGGACTGCGACTTGTAATAGGCAAGCCACGGATACTGGCGTGCCTGCCAGGTGGCGGCAAAGATCACGTCGGGGTCGGCGTCGTCGGCCGCGAGATCCACCGCGCCGGTGTCGTCGTCCACGAACAGCACCTTCTGCCAGTGCCGGCCGCCGTTCGTGGTGCGGAACACGCCGCGCTCGGCGTTCGGGCCGAAATAGTGGCCGAGCGCCGCGACCAGAAGCACATCCGGGTTGTGCGGATCGATCCAGATGCGGCCGATGTGGCGCGTATCCTCGAGACCGATGTGCGTCCACGTCTGGCCGCCGTCCGCGGAGCGGTACATGCCGTCGCCGTCCACCACGTCGTAGCGCGTCGCCACCTGGCCGGTGCCGACGTAGATGA
>DATEJV010000199.1:0-4959 GCA_035277745.1 Gammaproteobacteria bacterium
TCGCGGATGAAATCACGCAACTGTTGCTCAGCAGCCGGTCATTGACGTTGATGCGCCCGGGCGCATAGGCGCGGATGACATGGGCGCTCGCGGTGCTGTCAAGGGTGAATTTCATCGCCAATAGGTTAGGGGAACGGCATAATGCGCACAAGCGCGTATGCGAGAGTCACGCCTCCTTCTCTATCTTCCCGATCTGGCCGGCGCGATGCGCGCGGCGGGCAAGCGGCGTTTCCCGGTCATGGAGAAATTCCTGGCGCGCGCGACGTGCCGGCCGGTGACGGGCGGGTCAGCGCTGTTGGCGGAATGTTTCGGCATGCCGTCCGAAGATTTGCCGGTGGCCGCGCTCGAATGGCTGGGACTTGCGGGTGTGTGTAACCAGGGCCACTGGTGGCGCGCCGATCCGGTGCATCTGCTGGTGGATCGCGACCAGGTGGCGATGCTGCCGCGCCACACGCTGGGCGTGACGCCGGAAGAAGCGCGCGCCCTGGCGACCAGCATCAACGCATGTTATGCGGACGACCACATGGTGGTCGAGACCCCGCGGCCGGATGCGTGGTATCTGCGCGTGCCGCAGGACTGGCATTGCCGCACCTGGGACCCGGCGCGGGTGGAAGACTCGGCGATCACCGAGTTCATGCCCTCCGGTGCCGAGGCGGAGCCAGTGCGCAAACTCATGACCGAAATCCAGATGCTGTTGCACACGCATCCGGTGAATCAGGCGCGCGAAGCCATGGGCCAGCCGGCCATCAACAGCGTGTGGATTTGGGGGGGCGGCCCGCTGCCCGATCGGGCCGCACGTGCGCCCGTGCGCATCGTCGCGAGCTTGCCTTTGGCGCGAGGCCTGGCGCAGCTTGCAGGTCAGACGAGCGAACCTTGGCCTGCGGATTTCGATGCCCCGGCAGTAAAAGGCGAATGGCTCGTGGCCTTGAGCGTGCATGACTTTGACGCCGACCTGTCGCGTCTTGACCGGGAACTCATGGTCCCGCTGTGGCGCGCCCTGCGGCGCGGCCGGGTGCGTGAAATCCGCTTCTATCCCGGCGGTAACACCGCGTACGATTTGAAGCCGCTCGCTGCGCGCCGCTTCTGGCGGCGCGCCCAGCCTCTGGCGGAACAGTTGCGTGGACCGGATGACTCGCCGGCGCATTGAACGTCGCGTACCGGCGGCGGACGCAAAACTGCCGGATACGCTGCATCCGCTGCTGCGGCGCATTTACGCGGCGCGCGGAGCACTGACGGCGGCGGATCTGGATCACGCGCTCGGCGCCCTGCACGACTTCCGCGGGTTTCACGGCATGCGCGCCGCGGTGGCGCTGCTCGCCGAGTGCCTGGAGCAGGACCTGAAAATATTGATTGTCGGCGACTTCGACGCCGATGGCGCCACCAGTTCGGCGCTGGGCGTGCGCGCGCTGCGCGCGCTCGGCGCCCGGCACGTGGATTATCTGGTGCCGAACCGTTTCGAGTACGGCTACGGCCTGACAAAGGAAATCGTGGCGCTGGCCGCCACGCGCAACCCGCAACTGATTGTCACCGTGGATAACGGCATTTCCAGCCACGCGGGGGTGGCGGCGGCGCGCGCGGCCGGCCTCCGCGTGCTGGTGACCGATCATCACCTGCCCGGCGCAACCCTGCCGGACGCCGATGCGATTCTCAATCCCAACCTCCCGGGCGACGGCTTTCCGAGCAAATGCCTGGCGGGCGTGGGCGTGACGTTTTATCTGATGCTGGCGTTGCGCGCGCACCTGAGGGAATCCGGCTGGTTCACGCAGCGTGCCATCCCGGAACCGAACCTCGCTGAATTTCTCGATATCGTGGCGCTCGGCACGGTCGCCGATCTCGTGCCGCTGGATCACAACAACCGCGTGCTGGTGGCTCAGGGGCTGGCACGCATCCGCGCCGGTCAGTGCGTGCCGGGAATCCAGGCCCTGCTGTGCAGCGGGCAGCGCGAATTGCCGCAGGTCACGGCGGCGGACCTGGGATTCGCGGTTGCGCCGCGCTTGAATGCCGCCGGCCGGCTGACCGACATGTCCCTGGGCATCGAATGCCTGCTCGCGGACGACGCGGCGCGCGCGCGCGAACTCGCTGCGAGGCTCGATGCGCTCAATCGCGAACGCCGCGCCATCGAAGCGCAGATGCGTGAGGAGGCGCTGCGCACGCTCGACCGGATGAGCCTGAGCGCGGAGGATGCGACGCTGCCCTTCGGTCTGTGCCTGTTCAACGCGGAGTGGCACCAGGGTGTGATCGGTCTGGTGGCCGCGCGCATCAAGGATCGCGTGCACCGCCCGGTGATTGCCTTTGCGCGTGCGGAGGACGGCCAGCTCAAGGGCTCGGCGCGCTCGGTGACGGGCGTGCACATCCGCGACGTGCTGGAAGCGGTGGACACGCGTCATCCCGGACTGATCGCCAAGTTCGGCGGCCATGCGATGGCGGCCGGGCTGAATCTCGCGGCGCAGCACTATGAGGAATTTGCGCGCGCCTTCGATGCCGAAGTGCGCGGCTGGCTGAAGGCCGCCGACCTGGAGGGCGTGCTGTATACCGATGGCGAGCTGGAGCCCGAATACCTGACGCTGGAATGCGCGGCGCTGCTGCGCACGGCCGGGCCTTGGGGCCAGGCGTTTCCCGAGCCGAGTTTCGACGGCGTGTTCCAGATACTGGAGCGGCGCATCGTGGGCAACGGCCACGTAAAGCTCACGCTGGCGGAGCCGCGCAGCCATGCGCACGTCGATGCCATCGCGTTCCATCCTGTAGGCGCACATTTGCCAGTGGATTGCCGGCAGGCACGCATGGTTTACCGGCCGGACGTGAATGCCTGGCGCGGTGCAACCCGGTTGCAGTTGCTCGTGGAGCACATCGAGCCTGTAGTACCATAGCGCCCTTTGTTTGACCGGAACACCGCCGTGGAAGACATCAATCCCCTGCGCAACAAGATCACCGACCTCACGAGCCGCGTGCAGGCTCTCCGGGGGTATCTTTGACTACGATGCCAAGCGCGAGCGTCTGCAGGAAGTAAGCCGGGAACTGGAAGATCCCAAGGTCTGGAACCAGCCGGAGCGCGCCCAGGAACTGGGACGCGAGCGCGCGCGCCTTGAGGAAACCGTGACCGGCCTCGACCGGCTGACGCGCGAGCTCGGGGATTCCGATGAGCTGCTGGGATTGTTGATCGAGGAGGGCGATGCGGCCTCCGCCGCGAGCCTGACGCGCGACGTGGAGCGCGTCGAGCAGCGGGTGGCGGACCTGGAGTTCCGCCGCATGTTTTCCGGCGAAATGGACGCGCACAACGCGTTCCTCGACATCCAGTCCGGTTCCGGCGGCACCGAGGCCCAGGACTGGGCCAACATGCTGCTGCGCATGTATCTGCGCTGGGGCGAGCGCCGCGGTTTCAAGACCGAACTGGTGGAAATCTCGGCCGGCGAAGTGGCGGGCATCAAGAGCGCCACGCTGCGTTTCGAGGGTGCGTATGCCTTCGGCTGGCTGCGCACCGAAGCCGGCGTGCACCGCCTGGTGCGCAAGTCGCCGTTCGATTCCGGCAACCGCCGGCACACCTCGTTCGCTGCGGTGTTCGTGTCGCCGGAAGTGGATGACGACATCGAGATCGAGATCAACCCGGCGGATCTGAAGGTGGATACCTATCGGTCGAGCGGCGCGGGCGGCCAGCACGTCAACAAGACCGACTCGGCCATCCGCATCACCCACATTCCGACCGGCATCGTGGTGGCCTGCCAGAACGAGCGCTCGCAGCACAAGAACCGCTCCACCGCGATGAAACAGCTCAAGGCCAAACTGTACGAGCGGGAGATGCAGCAGCGCCGCGCCGACCAGCAGAAGCTCGAGGACAGCAAGGCGGACATCGGCTGGGGCAGCCAGATCCGCTCCTACGTGCTCGACCAGTCGCGCATCAAGGATTTGCGCACCGGGGTGGAGAAAGGCGACACTCAGGCGGTGCTGGACGGCGCTCTGGACGATTTCATCGAAGCATCGTTGAAGCAGGGTTTGTAATCACTGTAGGAGCGGCCTCTGGCCGCGATTCAACGGCATCGCGGCGAATATCGCCGCTCCCACAAGCAGGAATCGGGATAGGTCAATGGCCGACAATCAAGATGACAACAGCCTGATCCGTGAGCGGCGCGTGAAGCTCGCGAAACTGCGCGCCGCGGGGCAGGCGTTTCCCAACGATTTCCGGCGCGACGCGCTCGCCGAAGAACTGCATGCCGTGTACGGCAAGCACGGTCCTGAGGCGCTGGAGAAACACGCGGTGCGCGTCACCGTGGCCGGGCGCATGATGGCCAAGCGCGTCATGGGCAAAGCCAGCTTTGTGCATATCCAGGACGGGTCGGGCCGCATCCAGTTGTTTCTGCAAAAGGACGTGCTCGGCGACGCCTACGAGGCCTTCAAGGGCTGGGATATCGGCGACATCCTGGGCGCAGAAGGCGTGCTGTTCAAGACCAAGACCGGCGAGTTGTCGGTGCGCGTGCAGCAGCTGCGGCTGCTGACAAAATCGCTGCGGCCGCTGCCCGAGAAGTTCCACGGCCTCGCCGACACCGAGATCCGCTATCGCCAGCGCTATCTGGATCTGGTCATGAATCCGGATTCCGCGCGCGTGTTCCAGACGCGCACGCGCATCGTGCAGCACCTGCGCGATTTCATGCACGCACTCGGATTCGTGGAAGTGGAAACCCCGATGATGCAGCCGATTCCAGGCGGCGCCACCGCCCGGCCGTTCATGACGCATCACAACGCGCTCGACATGGACCTGTACCTGCGCATCGCGCCTGAGCTGTACCTCAAGCGCCTGGTGGTGGGCGGACTGGAGCGCGTGTACGAGATCAACCGCAATTTCCGCAACGAAGGCGTGTCCACGCGCCACAATCCCGAGTTCACCATGCTGGAGTTCTATCAGGCCTACGCCACGTACTCCGATCTCATGGATCTGACCGAAAACCTGATGCGCAGTCTGGCGCAGGC
>DATEJV010000200.1:0-10451 GCA_035277745.1 Gammaproteobacteria bacterium
CTGGCAATGCGAGCGCTTCCATTTCCGCCATCATCACCGGCGGCCGCTGCTCAGCGCTCCGACGCCGCAGTCGTTCCACAACTCGTTGTGGCACCCCCAGACCGGTCCGTTCCGCCTGCCACCGTTCAGGCCCTGAGCGACAAGCTTATTTGCCGATACAAAAACTCGAAAAAATCCGGCTGAGCAAATCCTCACTGGTGAACTCGCCGGTGATTTCGCCGAGCACCTGCTGAGCCAGGCGCAGTTCTTCCGCCAGCAATTCGCCGGTGCGCTCCAACAGGCGCTGCTCGGCAAGCCGCAAATGATGGTGTGCACGCTCGAGGGCGTCCACATGCCGGCGGCGCGCGAGAAACCCGTCTTCGCCGCGCGATTCAAAGCCCACGGCCTGCTTGAGATGTTCGCGCAGCAAGTCCAGTCCTGCGCCGGTTCTAGCTGACAATGCAACCAGTGCGGGCGGCCCTTGATCGACGCGCTGCGGCGGCCGGCCGCTGAGGTCAGTCTTGTTGTGGATCACGGTCACCGGCAGTTTCGCCGGCAGGCGCTCCAGAATCCGCCAATCCTCGGCGGTCATACCCTGCGTATCGTCTACCACCAGCAGTACGCGGTCGGCGGAGGCGATCACCTCCCAGGCACGGCGCACGCCTTCCTGCTCGACCGCATCGCCGCTCGCGCGCAGGCCGGCGGTGTCGATCACGTGCAGCGGCAAACCGTCCAGATGAATATGCTCGCGCAGCAGGTCGCGGGTGGTACCGGGTATTTCCGTGACGATCGCGGCCTCATGGCCGGCCAGACGATTCAACAGGCTGGATTTGCCGACATTCGGCCGACCGGCAATGACCACCGTCAAACCTTCGCGCAACAGACTGCCTTGGTTGGCAGCGCCGAACAGCACATCCAGACGCGAGCGGATGTCACGCAAACGTCCCGCGAGTTTTCCGTCGCTCAGGATATCCAGTTCCTCGTCGGGGAAATCCAGCGCGGCTTCCACGTGGCTGCGCATCCCGATCAGCGCTTCCACCAAGGCATGCACGCGTGCGGAAAACTCGCCGCGCAGGGAGCGCAGCGCAGCGCGCGCCGCCTGCTCGCTGCCGCTGTCGATAAGGTCGGCAATCGCCTCGGCCTGCACCAGATCCAGCTTGTCGTTCAAAAAGGCGCGTTGCGAGAATTCGCCGGGTCGCGCGAGGCGCGCACCCAGCTCGCACACTCGTTTGAGCAGCAACGCCAGCACCACCGGCCCGCCGTGGGCGTGCAATTCCAGCACGTCCTCGCCGGTGAACGAATGCGGTGCCGGGAAAAACAGCGCGAGGCCGCTGTCCAGTTCCGCGCCGCGGCTGTCGGCAAAGTGTTTGAATTCCGCACGCCGCGGTGCGGGCACGCTGCCAAAGAGCGTCGCGGCCATCGTGCGTACCGACGGACCGGAGGCGCGCACGATGCCGACGCCACCGCGGCCCGGCGGCGTGGCGATGGCGGCAATGGTGTCGGTCGCGGGTGGCACGCTTTTTTTCATGGGAGAATCAGTGTAATTCCACGCGCGCTGGTGGCTGCGTCTCAAAGGAGAAAATCATGTCGGTTCAAGCGGTTGCCTTTCCCAACAAGGCCGGTCAGATGCTGGCCGGGCGCCTGGAACTGCCCGCGTACGGTACGCCGCGCGCCTGGGCGCTCTACGCCCACTGCTTCACCTGCGGCAAGGACGTCCGCGCCGCGGTGGACATCTGCCGGGCGCTCTGCACCCGGGGCATCGCGGTGCTGCGCTTCGACTTCACCGGCCTCGGCCAAAGTGCCGGCGAGTTCGCCGACACCACGCTCAGCAGCAACATCTCCGATCTGGTGCAGGCGGCGGAATTCCTGGAACAGAACTATCAGGCGCCCAAGATTCTGGTCGGCCATTCGCTCGGCGGCATAGCGGTGCTGGAAGCCGCACATCGGATTCCCAGCTGCATCGCGGTGGCCACGGTGGCCGCACCGGCCAATCCCGAGCACGTGGCCAATCTGCTGGGTGCGGCACGTCAGGTCATCGAACAGCAGGGCGAGGCCGACGTGCTGCTCGCGGGTCGCAAGCTGCACTTCAAGAAGGCATTTCTCGACGACCTCAAGAATCAGCATTGGCAGGAGAACATTCGCCAGCTGCGCAAACCGCTGCTGATTTTCCACTCCCCCACCGACGCGATCGTGGACATCGGCAACGCCGGCCTGATATTCGCCGCGGCGCTGCATCCCAAGAGTTTCGTGTCGCTGTCCGGTGCCGATCACCTGCTGTCACGGCGCGAGGATTCGGAATACGTGGGGTTGCTGCTCGCCGCCTGGGCCAGCAAGTACCTGGGCGAACTCGGCCTGCAGTCGGCCGTGAGCCCGGCGGCCGAGGGCGAAGTGGTCGCCAGCATCCAGCGTGACCGTTACCGCACCGAAATCTACGCCGGCGCACACGCGCTGGTAGCCGACGAACCGCGCGACGTGGGCGGCACGGACAGCGGGCCTTCGCCCTATGGCTACCTCTGCGCCGCGCTCGGCGCCTGTACCACCATCACCCTGCGCATGTATGCGGATCGCAAGCAGTGGCCGCTCGAGGGTGTGCGCGTGCGCCTTACGCATGACAAAATCCATGCCAGCGACTGTGCCGAATGCGAAACCAAGCAAGGGAAAATTGACCGTTTCACGCGCAGCATTGAATTGCAGGGCGCCTTGAGCGCGGAGCAGCGCCAGCGCCTGATGGAAATCGCGGACAAATGCCCGGTGCACCGGACGCTGGAATCGGAAGTGCGCATTGAAACCAGTCTGCAAGCGTAAAAACGCGGGCTATTTCTTGCCTTTGAGCGCCTTGTCCTTCTGGCGGCGCTTGCCTTCGGCGTCATACGCGCGGTTGATCCACCATTGCTGGGCGATGGTGAGGATCGAGTTCGGCAGGTAATACAGCACCAGACCCGAGGGAAAAACCGCGTAGAACGCCACAAAGATCAACGGCATGAATTTGAACAGGCGCTGTTGCATTTTGTCGGCGGTGATCTGCGGCTGGACGTGCGCCTGCAGGAAATACGCCAGGCCATAGATTATCGGCAGGATAAAATACGGATCCGGCGCCGAGAGATCGTGGATCCACAGGATCCACGGCTGTTGGCGCAGCTCCACGCTGTACACCAGCACGTAGTACAGGGCAAAGAAGATCGGCAGCTGGATGATCATCGGCAGACAGCCGCCCAGCGGGTTGATCTTTTCCTTCTTGTAGAACTCCATCTGCGCCTGCGCAAGCTTCTGCTTGTCGTCCTTGTAGCGCTCCTGCAGCGCCTTGAGGCGCGGCTGCACGGCGCGCATCTTGGCCATGGAACGGAACGCCACATGGTTGAGCGGGAAAAACACCAGCTTGACCAGCACCGTGAGCAGAATGATGGCCCAGCCCCAGTTGCTCACCAGACCGTGCAAAAAGTTCAGGAGCTTGAACAGCGGCTCGGCGATGATGGTGAATTTGCCGTAATCCACCGTGAGCTGCAGCCCCGGCGCCACTTTCGGCAGCAGGGTCTGCAGCTTGGGGCCCAGGTAAAACCGGTCGCTGAAGCTCGCGCTCGTGCCGGGCGCCACGGTTTTAAGGCTACCGATGGTGCCGACCAGATAGCGCTCGTCACCGAGTGACTGCGTGTAGTACAGGTTGTTGGTGTTGTGTTCGCCGGGGATCGCCGCACTCAGAAAATAATGCGTGACCACCGCGGTCCAGCCACCAGGGCTGGTGAGATTCACGGGCTTGTTGGCCAGGTCCTTGAATTCGAATTGCTGATAGCCGCCGCTGCCATCCAGGGCCATGCGCTGGTAGTCGTAGCGATGCATGCTGAACATGCTGGCGAACAGGCCCTGCGGCAGATTGACGTTGTAGCGGCTCGCAAACTGCACATAGGCCGCGCCACTCCAGGGCTGCGCGGAGCCGTTGTGAACCTCGTAGCGCAGATCAATCTGGTAACTGCCGCGCGTGAAGGTGTAGGTCTTCTCGATCGTGAGCCCTGCCGGACTTTTCCAGCTAAGCGTCACTTCGAGCGTTTTCTGTCCGGGCGCGAGTTGATAATGGGTTTGGCGCGCCGTGTAGAGCGCGCTGTCGCCGGGCGCCGCCGGGCCGGAATGGGTCTGCAACCCGGATTGCGCCACGAGCAGGTTGGCGGGATCGGGATCCAGCACCTTGACGCGTACCGGCTGATGCAGCTCCTGCGGGTAGGCGAGCAACTCCGCCTGCTGCAACTCGCCGCCGGCGGTATTAATGGTGACGGCAAGCAGATCGGTGCGCACCTCAATCGGCTCGCCCGCTGCCTGCACGCGGACTTCCCGCGCAGATACCGCGGCGGTCGTGGCCACAGTGGTTGCGACGGCTGGTGCTGAGCCGGGGGCCGCAGGGATCTGGGGAAGCGCTGCAGTCGCGGCCGACGGCGCAGTCGTAGCCGCAGCGGTGGGCGCGCCCGACGGCGGTGGTTTCGGGCCGTAATCGTGCATCCAGGCCTGATAAATCAGGAACGCCACCAGGATCAGCGCCGCGAACAGGAACAGCCGGCGGTTATCCATGGCGATGCTTCAGTTCGGGCACGGGGTCGTAACCACCGGGATGCAATGGATGGCAGCACAGCAGTCGCCACAAGGCCAGCCCGCCGCCGTGCAATGCGCCAAAACGCTGGATCGCCTCGAGCGCATATGCGGAACAGGAAGGCTCAAAACGGCAGTGGCGGCCCAGCAGCGGGCTCACAAAATAGCGGTACCCGCGGATGAGAAGAATCAGAACGCTGCGCATCGCTTTGTTATTTCCTGCCAATGCCATTCCAAACTGGCGCGTAGTTCGGGCTTACTCGCCCCGGAAGCGCGCGTTTTGACCTGTACCACAATGTCCGCCGCCGGCAATGTGGCGCGCCGTGTACGAAAGCTGGCCCGGATTTGGCGCTTGAGACGGTTGCGGGCCACGGCACCGGCCACCGCGGAGCGCGCCACACTGATTCCCAGCCGGGCTATCGGTCCGTTGGGATGCACATAAACGCGGAAACACCCATCGCTGGAAAACCGACCGTGCTTGAATACCCGGCTGAATTCCGCCGGGGTCTGCAGCCGCGCTGCGACCGGAAACCCGGTACTTGCCTGACCTACGGGCAGAGGCTGGCCCGGCCTTTGGCGCGACGGGCGCTCAGCACCTGACGACCGCGTTTGGTGGCCATGCGTGCACGAAAGCCGTGCGTGCGCTTGCGGTGCAACTTGCTGGGCTGATAGGTTCGTTTCATGGCGTGATTCCGGCGGGTATGCCCTTCGGGCGGGACGCAGGCAAAGGCGCGATATTAGACGGATGCTCAGGCTTGCTGTCAACACGGTGCCTGTGCGTGCCTGCCGGTTGTATCTGTGGATAACCACTGGCAACCGGTATAGACTGCCTCGCCTCTTGCGGCAGCGTTCTTGCGCGCTGCTGAATTAGAACGTATCACCTTGCAACCACCGGGGGTTTGCGCATGGCATCGCTATGGACGCGGTGTATGGATCATTTGGAGCACGAGCTTACGGAACAAGAGCTCAACACCTGGATCCGGCCGCTACACGTTCAGGAGGATGCCGAGACCTTGCGCCTGCTGGCGCCCAACCGCTTCGTCATGGACTGGGTACGGGATCGGTTCCTGCCTCGAATCTCCAGGCTGGCTAGGGAGCTGGCCGAGGATCGTAATCGCCAAGTCCTGCTCGAAGTGGGTGCAGCACGGGAAGTCCCACCTGTAGAGCCGACGTTTGCGGCTGGCGGTAGCGGCCTGATTGCTACCCCCGGTAGTGGCCTCAATCCTGCTTATACCTTTGAAACCTTTGTCGAGGGCAAGTCCAATCAGTTCGCGTTGGCGGCGGCACGGCAGGTGGCCGAAAACCCAGGTCGCGCCTATAACCCCCTGTTCATTTATGGGGGCGTAGGTCTGGGCAAGACCCATCTTATGCAAAGCGTGGGTCAGATGATCCAGAAGCGGCGGCCTCAGGCACGCATTGCATATGTCCATTCTGAGCGCTTCGTGAATGACATGGTGCGCGCGCTTCAGCACAACACTATCAACGAGTTCAAGCGCCAGTACCGGACGCTGGACGCGCTGCTTATTGACGATATCCAGTTTTTCGTTGGCAAAGAGCGATCTCAGGAAGAATTCTTCCATACTTTCAATGCGTTACTTGAAGGTCAACAGCAAGTGATCCTGACCTGTGACCGCTATCCAAAGGAAGTCGAGGGGCTTGAGGAACGGCTCAAATCGCGCTTTGGTTGGGGTTTAACCGTACCCATAGAGCCGCCTGAGCTTGAAACCCGGGTAGCCATCCTGATGCAGAAATCGGTGCGTGAAAACGTCGTGTTGCCCAGTGAAGTCGCGTTCTTCATTGCTCAGCGCGTCAGTTCCAACATCCGTGAGCTGGAAGGGGCATTGCGCAGAGTTACGGCCAACGCGCAGTTCACTGGTCAGGCCATTACCCTGGAAAGCACTCAGGAATGGCTGAAGGACATCCTGGCTCGCCAAGAAAGACTGATAACGCTGGATAACATCCAGAAGACCGTGTCTGATTATTTCCACGTGAGAGTGGGCGACATGCTTTCGAAACGGCGCAGCCGTTCAATTGCCAGACCGCGCCAAGTTGCCATGTGCCTGGCAAAAGAGCTTACGACCCACAGCTTGCCGGAGATTGGCGATGCTTTTGGGGGCCGTGATCACACCACCGTCTTACATGCCTGTCGTAAAGTACAAGAGCTGCGGCGATCAGATGCCCGCATCAACGAAGATTACCAAACTTTGGTCAGAACACTGACCGCTTGACGGATTGTGGATAAACTGTGGAAGATTCTGTGTTCGCTATTTGTTCCTATTCCATGAACATGTTGCCAATATTATTTACTTAATGGATGCACAGGTTCACAAGCCGGCATGTCGTTGAAAATAAATGAAAATACTCCATATTCACAGTTTTACACGGACTAATTAAGATTACCTATTACTCTAAAAACTATTTAGTTATTTACAACCAGATTGGTGCATAAATGAAATTTGAAACCCTCCGAGAGGCGCTTCTTTCGCCGGTGCAGACGGTTGCGGGGGTTGTGGAGCGTCGTCAGACGATGCCGATTTTGGCTAATCTTCTGTTGGCCGTTAGTGATGCAGGTTTGGCTGTCACGGCGACCGATACGGAGGTTGAACTGGTTGCTACTGCGAATGTGGATGTCAGGGAAAAGGGCGAAGTGACCGTTCCTGCGCGCAAGTTACTGGATATTTGCAGGGCGCTGCCGGAGGGTGTGAAAGTCGCAGTTGTGCTTGATAAGGATAAATTAACATTACGTTCTGGTCACAGCCGCTTTAGTCTGGCCACGTTGCCTGCTGCCGATTTCCCGCTCGTTGAAGACATTAAGCCGGAGCGTAGTTTTCGTGTGGCGCAGGTAAAGTTGCGAGATCTTTTGACTAGGACGGCGTTTTCAATGGCTCAGCAGGATGTGCGTTATTACCTGAATGGTCTGCTCCTGGAAATCGGTGAGCAGCAGTTGCGGGCAGTCGCTACCGATGGGCACAGGCTGGCCTTGTGCGACCTGAAAGCTGCGTTTGGTGGAAACGGCATCCAGCAAGTCATTGTCCCGCGGAAAAGTGTACTTGAGCTGCAAAGGCTGATGGGCGAGCGTGACGAAGAGGTTTCAATTGATTTTGGTACTAATCACATTAGAGTTACGATGCCAGGAATTCGGCTCACATCGAAGCTGATTGATGGTCGTTTCCCAGAATATGAACGCGTATTGCCAAAAGGCGGTGACAAGATAGTGAATGCAAGTCGAGCTGAACTCTATGAGGCATTGCACCGTGCCGCGATCCTCTCAAACGAAAAATACCGGGGTGTTCGTCTGCAACTTGGGGCCAAAAACCTAAAGATCCTGGCGCATAACCCCGAGCAGGAAGAAGCCGAAGACGAGATTGAAATTCAGTATCAAGGTGGAGATCTCGAGATTGGGTTCAATGTGACGTATCTCCTGGAGGCCTTGGCGGCGCTGGATCAGGAGCGTGTGCAGATTACGCTCACCGATGCCAACAACAGCTGTCTCATCAGCGCACCGGAAAATGAACTCTGCCGCTACGTGGTCATGCCGATGCGGTTATGACCGAAGGTCATTATGGGCCTGCAAAGCCTGTCAATGCGGTGGTTCCGTTGTTTTGCCAGTGCTGACTTAGATCTCTCGCCTCGCTTCAATCTAATCCTGGGTAAAAACGCTTCTGGTAAAACCAGTATTCTGGAAGCGTTTTATCTGTTGAGCAGAGGGCGATCCTTTCGGACAGCACATCTCGACGCTGTCGTGCAGCAAGGCAGTGCAGGGTTTCTTTTGGCAGCACGAGCTATCAGCCAACATTCCACACTGGAAATCAGTCTAGCCAGACAAGATGGCGTACTGGAGGCAAAAATCGCCGGCAAAACTGTTAAAGGTCTAAGCCAACTGGCTGCTGCTTTCCCCATCCAGCTTCTCGATGGCCAAGCCAATCAGCTGATCAATGGCGGACCTAAGTACCGTAGGCAGTTTTTGGACTGGGGCACGTTTCACGTGGAACAGCGTTTCTACCAAACATGGCTTAGCTATTGTCAGGCTCTCAGACAACGGAACATTTTGTTGAAAGCAAACCAGCCAAAAGCTGAGGTCGCTGTTTGGGATGTGGAACTGACCAAACACGGCGAGGTGCTCAGCGAGATCAGGCAACGGTATCTCCATGACCTTGGTCCGCGCGTTCTAAAGTTTGCAGAACAGTCACTCGATGGCGTTCCTGTATCTATCGAATATCGGCGTGGATGGCCAGTGGGCGTGCCGTTGGCAGAGGCCCTGCAAATATGGGCAAAGAAGGACCGGATGCTCGGGGTTACACATATGGGTCCACACCGCGCTGACCTTGCCATCCGTGTAAACGGCAGGCCAGCTCAAGAAGCGATCTCACACGGGCAAGAAAAGGTCTTGGCGGCTGCTTTCCTGCTCGCCCAAGCGGATTTCTATCAACGAGAGAGCGGGCTCTCATGCACTCTACTTGTAGATGACTTGGCAGCGGAACTTGATGCTGACCATTTGAGAAAATTGCTGCAGAGAATCAGCGAGGTGGGGACTCAAGTAATTATGACCGCCATAGAACCATTGCCCACTTTAAATGAGACCGCTGACGCTGTGTTTCACGTGAAACAGAGCAATTGCCGTAGGATGGTATAATCACTTTTCTACCCATACTTGACCTTATGTCTAATACAAAACGCTACGATTCCAACAATATCAAAGTCTTACGTGGACTAGATGCTGTCCGCAAACGGCCTGGGATGTACATTGGGGACACCGACGACGGGACCGGACTCCATCACATGGTGTTCGAGGTTGTGGATAACTCCATCGATGAGGCACTGGCGGGCTATTGCACTGAAATTTCCGTAACAATTCACGAGGACGAGTCGGTCACCGTCGTGGACAATGGCCGCGGAATCCCCGTGGACATGCACAAAGAAGAACATCGTTCCGCAGCTGAAGTGATTATGACGGTTCTGCACGCCGGCGGAAAATTCGACGACAACTCGTACAAGGTTGCTGGCGGGCTGCACGGCGTAGGCGTATCCGTGGTCAATGCCTTGTCCGAGCACCTGCACCTGTTGGTCAAACGCGATGGAAAGTTGCATGAGCAGGAATACCGCAACGGTGATCCGGCCTACGCGCTGAGAATCATCGGTGACGCCCAGGGTACGGGCACCGAGATCCGCTTCAAGCCCAGCTCCAAGGTTTTCACGCATATCCAATTCAACTATGAAACCCTGGCGCGACGCCTGCAGGAATTGTCATTCCTGAATTCCGGGGTGCGCATCCTGCTGAACGATCAACGTGCCGACAAGCATGAGATTTTTCAGTACCAGGGCGGGATTCGCGCCTTTGTGCGCCACCTTAATCGCAACAAGACCGCGATTCATCCGAGCGAGTTTCACTTTGTAACCGAGCGCGAGCGGATTACAGTCGAAATCGCGCTGCAATGGAACGATTCCTATCAGGAAACGGTGTACTGCTTTACCAACAACATTCCGCAGCGCGACGGCGGAACCCACCTCGCCGGCTTTCGTGCGGCGCTCACGCGCACCATCAACAACTATATCGAAGCCGAAGGCCGGCTGAAAAAGGAAAAGCTCGCACTCACCGGCGACGACGCACGCGAGGGGCTCACCGCGATCGTATCGGTGAAGCTTCCGGACCCGAAGTTTTCCTCGCAGACCAAGGACAAGCTGGTATCTTCCGAGGTCAAGGCGGTGGTGGAGTCGTTGATGGCGGAGAAGTTCCAGGAGTTCCTGCTGGAAAAACCCGCCGAAGCCAGGATTATTGTCGGCAAAGTCGTGGACGCAGCGCGTGCCCGCGAAGCCGCCCGCAAAGCGCGCGAAATGACACGCCGCAAGGGCGCGCTGGATGTCGCCGGCTTGCCGGGGAAGCTCGCCGATTGTCAGGAACG
>DATEJV010000201.1:0-10514 GCA_035277745.1 Gammaproteobacteria bacterium
CTGGACGGCGAGGTGTATCTCACCGGCCTGCAAGCCCATAATGAAATCCGGGCAAACTGGGACCATCAAAGCTGCCGATTGCAGGTCAGCCTGCCGCAGACCGATGATCCGCTGCCCGATCTCGGAACTTTCACCTGCAATTTGGCGTCACCATGAAAAACAGTTGCGTGTCTTTGCATGCCTCCCGCTCTCGCCACGTGAGAACCGGGAGTGTTACCCCGCCGTGTTTGCCGATGGCCGCAGGTTTGGCCTTTTTGCTGCTTGCCGGTACGGTTTACGCTGCGCCGCAATGCACCATCAGTGCCAGCCCGGTGATTTTCGGCAATTACGACCCCTTGAGCGCAACGGCCGTTACCGGCACCGGCACACTTACCTTCCAGTGCCAGAGCGGGGTCACCGGAGGCGGCATTGTTTATATCATCTCGCTCAGCAGCGGCAGCGGCACGTATATGCAGCGCACTTTGACCAGCGGGCCGAACGTGCTGAATTACAATCTGTATACCAATTCCACACTCACTACGATTTGGGGGGACGGGAGTGCGGGCAGCAGCACGCTCTCGACAGCTGTCACGAAATCGCAGGCGAGTCAAGGTGTGACGAACACCGTGTACGGCAATATTCCCGCGCTGCAGGATGTCGTCCCCGGCAGTTATAGCGACAGCATCACCGTCACCGTGATTTTCTGAATATGCCGGTCCGCACACTCACTTTGGCACTGCTGCTGGCCGGGATCTCGGCAGTCACGCAGGTTACTGCGCGCGCGGCCAACTGCATGCTGAGTTCACGCGCCGTGGCCTCCGGCAACTACAATCCGCTCAAGGGCGCCGCGCTCAACCGCGCCGCGTGTGTCCTGGTCGTGACCTGCGACGGCAGCGGCATCCTGACGGTGGCACTCGGCGTCGGCTAGAGCAACCCCTATATTCCGCGGTCCATGCTCAGCGCCACGACCCGCGATCAACTGGACCACACCAGTGCACCGGAGCCGCGCGCACCGCCATCTGGGGCGACGGTACCGGCGGCGGCGTGCCCGTCACCCAGGCATTCAACAACAACCGGGTGCGCCTGAGCGTGTATGGCCGAATTCCCGCCATGGAAGATATCGCCCCGGGAAGCGACACTGACCACATCACGGCCACTGTTACCTACTGAATCTACTGCGAATGCGGTGCGGGAGCGGAGCACCGATCCGCCGGCCGTGGCCCAAATTCCCTCGTGCCCGGAGGGTGCCCCCACAATCTATAATTGGACGACCACTGGCCGGCGAGGTGCGCCATGCCCCGAATTCTGATTGCCGACGATCACACGCTGTTCCGCGCCGGCGTGGTGAAGCTGCTGCAGGGTATGGCGGACGTCGAAGTGGTGGCCGAGGCCACCAGCGGGCGCGAGGCCGTGCAACTCGCGGGCACGCTGCATCCGGATATCGTGATCATGGACCTGCAGATGGACGACCTGAACGGTTTGCAGGCCACCACCCAGATTCACGCGCAGGCCGCTGGCATCCACGTCATCATCCTTTCCATGCATGCCAACGAGGAGTACGTGCACGAAGCGCTGGCGGCCGGGGCTTCCGCCTACGTGCTGAAGCGCGCCACCCCCGATGAGCTCAAACTGGCGATCGAAGCGGTAGCGCGCGGCGGCACCTATCTCAGCGCCGCGGTATCCCAGCAGGCGCTCGAGCGGCACGACGGCCAAGTCACACACCTCACGCCGCGCCAAAAACAGATCCTGCGTCTGATTGCCGAGGGAAAAAACGTCAAGGGCATCGCACTGGAACTGCAGCTGAGCGTCAAAACGGTGGAGAGTCATCGTGCCGAAATCATGCAACGCCTGCGGATTCCGAACGCCGCCGCCCTGATCCGTTACGCGGCGCGGCTCGCGCCGCTCTCGAACAAATGAATGCGGGCGCAGCTGAATCTTTAATATTCGATGGTTACGAACAGCGGTGCATCGCTTGGCGCTGCGGCATCTGTGGATGCCGCCGCTGGCACGCGCAACGGAATCACTTGGAGGGTGCCGCTGCCGACACCACGCACCATGTGCAGGTTTGCGTCGGGTCGTGAGTCGCCGCTGCGGGTCAAACTGATCGCATACCCGGTGTTTCGGGTGCATTCAATGGCGAATCGTCCGCTGCTGGCATTGTCCGCCTCCGCTGACCATTGGCAACGAGGCAACACCTGCACCATCACCACAAACTGCGCCCTGCGGTCAGCGGCCAAGCTGGAGAGGGAAGCAACGGTCAGGATCGCCCCCAGAGTCGCGCATGCCAGGAAACGCATACCGATTGACATAACTATGTATATAAGGGCACAGAGTTTCAGTATAAATCAGGCAGTTCCCGCAAGGCATTGGGAAAGTTTCGGAGCAGCAGTCAGGGAAACCCGGAGCGGGCGGACGGCGGCGAATCGTGCAGGGCACCGGGGTAGAGCCGGCCGCCAGTCGCACAAACCGCGCTTGGCGCAACCAACATGAAACTTCCCCTGCCACAGAGTTTACGCGTGCGCCTGGTGTTGTTGGTGGCAATCAGCACGCTGCCCGCCATAGCGGTGCTGATTTACACCGCGTTCGACCGTTATCACACCGCGCGCAGTTACG
The DNA here is from genome assembly GCA_035277745.1 of Gammaproteobacteria bacterium. Taxonomy (GTDB): domain Bacteria; phylum Pseudomonadota; class Gammaproteobacteria; order Natronospirales; family REEB76; genus REEB76. Next base: position 2,593 of record DATEJV010000201.1, read on the forward strand.
CCTACAGCATCAGCCAGCTGGCCGCGAGTCACGTTGTTGACCGTTACCGGGATCTGACCGCGCGCAGTCAGGATGTACTCACGCTCATGGCACAACTGCCCGCCGTGAGTGCGTCGCCGGCAGCATGCAGCCGGGCACTGGCGGCACTGCGCGCCCGCATGCCGTTGTACGCCAATCTGGCCGTGGTGTCCTTGAACGGCGAATTCCGCTGCAGCGCGGTGCCCTTTGCGCACGCCTTCAACGTCAGTAGCCGGGCCTGGTTTCAGGAAGTGCAGCGCACGCGGCGCTTTACCAGCGACGAGATTCCCCGCGGGTTCATTACCCAGCACAGCCTGCTGGTGTTTTCCGCACCGTATTTTGATGCGGCCGGCAAGCTGATCGGCACCTTGAACGCGGCGGTTTTGCCCGAGGTACTGACACCGCCAGACAAGGAGATCCTGCTGGCGCATTACGGCGCGCTCGCCGTGTTCAGCCAGGATGGCACTCTGTTAATGCACTATCCAGAGGACCGCACTCTGACCGGCAGCGACCAGTCCCGGAGCGCGTTGTTCCAAGCGCTGCGCGCCGTATCCGGCACGGTGCAGCGTTCCCTCCCGGGAGTCGACGGCAAGCCGCGCGTCTTTTCGCTGCGCCGCATCCCGAGTGACATCCCCCAACATGCACTGCTGGTAGCCAGCGGAATAGACGTGAGCGTATTGCGGACCACAACGTTTGTGCCGCTGGCTTGGGATCTGGTCATCGTGGTGGCGGTGGCGTTGTGCATCATGCTGACGACGTGGTGGGCCACATCCACGCTGGTCACGCGCCGGCTGCGCCACTTGTTGCAAACGTTGCAAAGCATCGGCCGCGGCCAGTGGGGGGTGCGCGCGCAATTGACGGACACCGACGGTGAATTCGGCCTGCTGGCCGCGGGCTTGAACCGCATGGCGGCCAGCCTCGAAGCCCAGGCGCAGGCGCGCCGCAACATCGAGCACGCGCGCACCGCCGGCGAGCAGCGTTATGCGCAGCTCATCGAACAGGCGGTGGAAGCCATCTGCGTGCGGCGCACATCGGGTGAATACATCTTGGTGAACGCGGCGTTCTGCAAGCTGCTGGGTTACAGCCGCGAGGAATTGCTGCGCATGCGTATCACGGACGTGATTGAACCTTCCGAACAACGCGGTAATCTGCTCAATCCCGGCGAATCGGCGCGCTTTGAATCCTGGATGTACCACAAGGACGGTCACAAGGTGCCTGTGGAGGTAAGCACGCTGCGCCTGTCGAACGGCGACATCCAATCGGTGCAGCGCGATATCAGCGAGCGCTTGGTAGTTCAACATCGGCTTGAGGAAAGTGAACGCCAACACCGCGAGCTGGTGGAACAGGCCATGTTCGGCATCCTGGTGCGCCAGACCGGCGGCGAAATCCTGTTTGCCAATCGTGCTCTGTGCCAGATGACCGGATACCGCCGCGATCAGCTGATCGGCATGCCCGTGAGCCAGTTGGTGCCCGCGGACCAAAACCAGGTGATTCAGCAGATAAACGCCTTGGTCACGGGCGCAAGCACGCATTTCCAGTCGCACCTGCGCCATCAGGACGGCCATATCATCCACATAGAACTGAGCGCCACGCGCCTTGAAGACGGCAACCTCCAGATATTCATCAACGACATCAGCGCACGCCTGGAGGCGGAAAGCCGTCTGCTGGCAGAACGTCAATTCGTGCTGCACGCGTTGGACGTGCTCCCCGGGGTGTTCTACGTGTTCGGTGCCGATGGCAAATTCCTGCGCTGGAACCGGCAGACCGAAGAAATCACCGGCTACAGCATGCAGGAAATGCGCGAGATTACCGCGGCCGACATCGTACCCCCGGACCGCCGTGCGCGGCACACGGAATTGGTGCAGGAAATCCTGCGCGGCAGCAGCATGAGCGGTGAAACCGAACTTTATACCAAGGATGGGCGGCGCATTCCCTATTATTACGCGGCACAGCACTTCCTGTGGCGCGGACAACCCTGCGTGGTCGGCATGGGCGTGGACATCAGCGCGCAGAAACAAGCCGAAGAGAAGTTGCACCGGGAACAGTTGTTACTCACCCACGCCATCAACAGCCTGCCGGGCCTGTTCACGCTATGCACCGACCAGGGCAAATTCCTGATGTGGAATCAGCGCCTCGAGCAGGTCACGGGCTACAGCGCGGAGCAGCTTGGCCAACTGAGCCCGCTCGACCTGATCGTTCCGGAACAGCGCCAACTTATGGCCGACAGCGTCGCTCAAGTATTCACTCGCGGCCACGCCGATGTCGAGGCGGAATTGTTGTGCCGTGACGGCCGGCGGATTCCGCATTACTTCACCGGGCGGCGACTCGACCTGCAGGGCCAAACGTGCCTCGCGGGAGTGGCCCTGGACATCACCGCACGGCGTGAAGCCGAACAACGCGTGCAAGCCTATCTGCTGGAGCTGCAGCGGCTGTCGCCTCGCATCCTGCAGGCCCAGGAGGAGGAACGACGGCGCTTGGCCGGCGAGTTGCACGACGAAATGGGCCAGAATCTGCTGACCGTGCTGCTGCAGCTCAGAGAACTGGAAACCCGGGTGCCGCACGCACAGCAGCCCGCGATCCGGAAAATCAGCGCGCTTACCACCGAGCTTTCCGAGCAGGTGCGCAGCCTGTCGCTGGATCTGCGGCCAGCAATGCTCGACGACCTGGGACTTGCGGCCACGCTGCGCTGGTTTGTGCGCGAGCGCGTGGCCGCGTCCGGACTCAAGGTGAACCTGGAGATGGATCCGGGTCTGCCGCGTTTGCCGGCGATCACGGAGATCACCTGTTTTCGTGTGCTGCAGTCCGCGCTTACCAATGTGGCCAAGCACGCCCAGGCCCGGCATGTGGAGATGCGGGTGCGCGTTCAGGACGGCACGCTGCACTTCAGTGTGCAGGACGACGGCCGCGGCTTTGACGTGGACGCCGCGCGCCGGCGCGCGGCTGCAGGCCGGAGTTTCGGGCTGCTGGGTATGCAGGAGCGCGTGCGCTTCGCCGGTGGCAAGTTCGAGTTGCACTCCGCTCCGGGTCAGGGCACAAAGCTCGAAGTCAGCCTGCCGCTGGCCAGCGAACCAGTGAAGCCTCCCGATGTCGGCATTGAAGACGGGAACGCCGACGCGCTCGGCCCGCGTATCGACCAAGTCTGACCAAAAGCCCGTGCAAAGCTCAACCGCGCTTGAGTTTGCGCGCCAGGGTATTGCGGCCCATTCCCAAGCGGCGCGCCGCTTGCTGGCGACGTCCGCCGGTGTGTTCGAGTGCGGCTTCGATCAGGATACGACTGAGCTCGGCCTGCGCGCGTTCCGCGATGCCGGCGGTTCCGGACAGCAGTTCGCGTTGCACCCAGGCACGTAACTGCTGCGGCCATTGATCCGCCGCTGGTGCGCCGTTGAGACGCGCAACCGCAAGCGCGTCCAGATCACTCTGGTGAATGATGCGCCCCGCGGTCATGAGCGTCAGGCGCCGACAGGCATTCGCGAGTTCGCGCACATTTCCCGGCCAGGCGCGTTGCTGTAGCGCCCGCATGGCCTCGGCGGTGAAACGTTTGGGCGCGGTGCCCAGCTCGCGGGAGGCGCTGGCGACAAAATGCTGGAGCAGCGGCGGAATGTCTTCGAGGCGTTCGCGCAGCGCCGGCATGTGGATGCGCACGACGTTCAGGCGGTGGAACAGATCTTCGCGAAAGCGCCCCTGGCACACCAATTCATCCAGGTCCTGATGCGTGGCGGCCAACACCCGGACATCGGAGTGCAGCGCCGCGTGGCCTCCGACGCGATAAAACTCGCCCTCGGCCAGCACGCGCAGCAACCGGGTTTGCAGCGCGATGGGCATGTCGCCAATTTCATCCAGAAACAACGTGCCGCCCTGCGCCTGCTCGAAGCGTCCCGCATGGCGCGTACTGGCGCCGGTGAAGGCGCCGCGCTCGTGGCCGAACAATTCCGACTCCAGAAGCTCTGCGGGAATCGCCGCGGTGTTGAGCGCAATAAACGCGCGCTGCGCGCGCAGGCTGTGGCGGTGCAATGCGCGCGCAGCGAGTTCCTTGCCGGTGCCCGATTCGCCGCTGATGAGCACCGTGAACTGCGTGCCGGCGAGCCGCGCGATGCTGCGATACACAATCTGCATGGCCGGCGAATCGCCGATCAGAACGTGCTCAGCCTCGGGTTCCGCGGCGAGCGATGCGGATTGCGGACCGCTTTGCTGCAGCGCACGCTCCACGACGCTCAGCAGCTCGTTCAGGTCGAAGGGTTTGGGCAGATATTCAAAGGCCCCGCCTTGATAGGCCGCGACGGCACTCTGCAGATCGCTGTGGGCAGTCACCACCACCACCGGCAGCTGTGGGTGCGCCTGGTGCAGTTGCGCCAGCAACTGCAAGCCGTCACTTCCGGGCAGGCGGATGTCGGTAATCAAAAGCGCCGGCAACTTGTTTGCCAACGCCTGCTGCAATTCCGCGACTTCGGCAAATTCACGCGTGGTGTGATCGGCATCGTTCAGGGCTTCCCCGGTGAGCCGCCGCAGCGCGGGATCATCATCCAGCAACCAGATTTCAGACGTGCGCGCGGTCATGACCGGTTTGCAGCGGCAACAGCACGGAGAACACGGTGCACCCGGGCTGGCTGTGATATTCGATGAGTCCGCCTTGGCGGGTCACCAGCTCCTGGGCAATGCTCAGCCCCAAGCCCGAGCCCGACGGCTTGTTGCTGGTCAGCGGCATAAAGAGTTTCGCGCGGGTGGCCGCCGGAATGCCGGGACCGTCGTCTTCGATGTCGGCGCAGGCCACCAGCCGGTGGCGCACGCCGTTGAGCGTGAATTGCCGCACCGCCCGGGTGCGTAAAATTACGCGGCCGCGAACACCGGCCGCCTCGCACGCGTTCTTGGCAAGATTGAGCAAGGCCTGCACCATCTGGTCGCGGTCGAGCCACAGTTCCGGCAGACTGGGATCGTAGTCGCGCAGGATTTTCGGGCCGCCGGCTGCCGCCCCCATGAGGCGCGCCACGTGTTCCATGAGTTCATGCAGATTGATCTCGCTGGGCCTCGCAGGCTGAACCGGACCCAGCAGGCTATCCGCCAGCGCGGCCAGACGATCCACTTCGCGGATGATGATTTGCGTGTAGTCCGCCAGATTCGGTTGCGTGAACTTGCGCTCGAGCAGCTGCGCGGCAGCGCGAATTCCGCCCAGCGGGTTTTTCACTTCATGCGCCAGGCTGCGCGCCAGCTCGCGGTTCACCCCGCTTTGCTGGCTCAGGCCGGCTTCATGACTGATACGCATGTGCCGATCAAGTGGCACCAGTTCCACGAGCAGCTCCTGGCTTGCATGGCGCTCCGCCAGGACGGATACCGTGCAATCCACGGTCAGGGTGTGACGCGCGTTCGCCGCACCGACGGTTAATACCAGTTCACGTTGGGTGACGGTTTCTCCGGTGTGTCGCGCCCGTTCCAGAGTTGCGAGGAATGCGGTATTTCCAGGCAGAGATTCGCCAATCCCCCGGGACTTGCCTGTGCGGCCATCGAGATCCAGAAGGGTTTCCGCGGCCGGATTGAAATAACGAGGATGCAGTGACCGGTCCAGCCATAACAGGCCGGTGGACATGTGCTCAAGCAGCGCTGGTGAGGGCGCGAATGGACTTTCCACCTGCACTATTGTAGTGCAGGCGCACCTTAACCAGGCGGTTTTGGTGTAAGAATCGATTTTTGGCGGACGTAAAACGTGACTGGCCCGGCGTTCATGCTTGCGCCGTTGACGGCATGCAGTTCGGCGGATGCCGCATGCTCGCCGCGATCCACGTCCTTGAAAGTCACGGATGTTGCCTCGGTGGGCCCAATGGTCTTGCCGTCCAAGTGATAGGTGATGGCGTCACCGGGACGCAGTTGCGGCACGAGGTTCACAGACACTGTGACCTCGTGCACATACCACAATGTGGCCTGATTTGCGGGCGACGCCAAACTGAACTGGCTATAGTCGGCGGTGGGCGCCGCGGCGGGTGGCGGCCCGGGAGCCCTGGCTTTCGCGGTCATCGGAGGCGCAAAGGTCTGGGTTTGCGGCAGCGTCACTTTGGTGGCACCGGGGTGTGGATGATCGCTGTAGTGCACATTCCCTTGCGCATCCACCCAGCGATACACGGTGTCGGCCTGCCCGATGGCTGCCCCCATGGCGAGTGCGACGACGACCGCAAGTACCCATTTCCACATGCTGGCAGCCTATTTCAGATAACGCGCGGGGCGCAAGTGCGCCTGATGATAGGGAAGCGCAGCATCAGCCTTGAGCGTTGACTCTGACCTGGAGTCATTAAATCCTCCGCGTTCATTTCAATCAGGAGTTTGCATTATTGGACTGGACAGTCTAGTCTAAATGCTTGAAATCAGGTGAACCCAACTCCAATAAGAAACTGCGACGCAAGGCAACGGGTTCTGAATTGGACTTTGTCTGATTCCCAAAGCGCACTACCCCAGTGCGCTGACCGGCCCCGTCCCTCCCTTTCGGGGCCGGCCCGGGCGTCTCCCCAAGCGCCCGGTAGCTTGCCGGCGTACCGACTCCCATTCCCGGTACGCCGGCTTTTTTATGTCGGCGGCGTTGCTGCTGCAAGCCCCCGTCGGCGCTATAGGCTGTAATACATGTCGAACTCGACCGGATGCGTGCTCATGCGCAAACGCGTCACGTCCTGCATCTTGAGTGTGAGGTAAGCGTCAATCACGTCGTCGGTGAACACGCCGCCGCGCTTGAGGAATTCACGATCGTTGTCCAGGTGCTCAAGCGCCATCTCCAGCGAGAAGCATACCTGCGGGATGTTCTTCTCCTCCTCGGGCGGCAGGTTGTAGAGGTCTTTGTCCATGGCCTCGCCCGGATGGATCTTGTTCTGAATGCCGTCGAGCCCGGCGAGCATCATGGCGCTGAACGCGAAGTAGGGGTTGGCGGACGAATCCGGGAAGCGCACCTCGATGCGTCGCGCCTTGGGGCTCGATACGTAGGGAATGCGGATCGAGGCCGAGCGATTGCGAGCGGAATACGCGAGCATCACCGGCGCCTCGAAGTGCGGCACCAGGCGTTTGTAACTATTGGTGCTGGCATTGGTGATTGCGTTGAGCGCACGCGCGTGTTTGACAAGGCCGCCGATGTAATAGAGCGCGAGTTCCGACAACCCCCCGTAGAGGTTGCCGCTGAACAGGTTCTTGCCGTCCTTCGCCAAGGACTGGTGCACGTGCATGCCGCTGCCGTTGTCGCCCACCAACGGTTTGGGCATGAAGGTGGCGGTCTTGCCATAAGCGTGCGCGACGTTCATTACCACGTACTTGAGAATCTGCACCGCATCGGCCTTCTGCACCAAGTGGCCGAACCCCACGCCAATTTCGCATTGGCCGGCGGTGGCCACCTCATGGTGGTGCACTTCCGTCGTCAGGCCCATTTCCTCCAGCGACAGACACATGGCGGAGCGGATGTCCTGCAGCGCATCCACCGGCGGTACCGGGAAATAGCCGCCCTTGATGCCGGGGCGGTGACCGAAGTTGCCGTCCGCGTAGGCGGTGGCCGAGTTCCAGTGGGCTTCCCGCGAATCAATCTTGTAGAACGCGCCGCTGATGTCAGCGCCCCAGCGGATGGTGTCGAAAATGAAGAATTCGTTTTCCGGACCGAAGTAGGCGGTGTCGGCAATGCCGGTGGACTTCAAATAGGCCTCGGCGCGCTTGGCGAGCGAGCGCGGATCACGGCCGTAACCCTGCATGGTGGAGGGCTCGATCACGTCGCAGCGCAGGTTGAGTGTGGTCTCCTCAAAAAACGGGTCAATGACTGCGGAGTCCGCGTCCGGCATCAGAATCATGTCCGATTCGTTGATGCCCTTCCAGCCGGCAATGGAAGAGCCGTCGAACATCTTGCCGTCCTCGAACAATTCTTCGCTTACCGTGTGGGCTGGCACGCTCACGTG
>DATEJV010000202.1:0-11483 GCA_035277745.1 Gammaproteobacteria bacterium
GAGGCCGAAGCCGCGATGCTCGGCCAGCCTTCCACCATGCTCATTCCGCAGGTCGTGGGCGTGCGGCTCTCCGGCAAATTGCCCGAGGGCGCCACCGCCACCGATCTGGTACTCACGATCGCGGAACTGCTACGCAAGACCGGCGTGGTGGGAAAGTTCGTCGAATATTTCGGACCCGGTGTGCCCAATCTGCCGCTCGCCAACCGTGCCACCCTGGGCAACATGTCGCCGGAATTCGGCTCGACCTGCGCGATCTGCCCGATTGACGCCGAAACCCTGAGCTATCTCAAACTCACCGGCCGCAGCGATGAGCGCATCCGGCTGGTCGAAACCTACGCAAAAGCACAAGGGTTGTGGCACGAACCGGGAGAGAAACCCGCGGAGTACAGCCAGATTGTGGAGCTGGATCTCTCGAGTATCGAGCCCAGCATTGCAGGCCCAAAACGTCCCCAGGATCGCATCCCGCTGAAATCCGCCAAGGAGATCGTCGGCAAGCACGCGGCCAAGCTTGCCGCGGAACGCGCGCAGCGTCTCCAGGATGAGGCGCGTTTCGAGGACGAAGGCGGCGCGTTAGCGCAAAAGGCGAACGCGGTGATCACGCCGGGAGCGTCCACGGTCAGCATGGACGGCGACAGCTTCACGCTGCGGGATGGCGCCGCCGTCATCGCCGCGATCACGAGTTGCACCAACACCTCGAATCCCGAAGTCATGATCGGGGCCGGCTTGCTGGCGCGCCGCGCACGGGCGCTCGGACTGGAACCCAAACCCTGGGTCAAAACCAGCCTCGCGCCCGGCTCCAAGGTCGTGACCGACTATCTGCGCAAAGCCGGATTGCTCGAGGATCTCGCCGCGCTCGGATTCGCGCTCGTGGGCTACGGCTGCACCACCTGCATCGGCAACTCCGGACCGCTGCGTCCGGAAATCAGCAAGGCCATCGGCGCGGGCGATTTGTCTGCCTGTGCGGTGCTGTCCGGCAACCGCAATTTCGAAGGCCGCATTCACCCGGAAGTCAAAATGAACTTCCTGGCATCGCCGCCCCTGGTGGTGGCCTACGCCATTGCCGGCAGCATGATCGTGGACCTGGCGAAGGATCCGCTCGGTACCGGCAAGGACGGCAAGGCCGTGTATCTCAAGGACATCTGGCCCAGCCAGAAGGAAATATCCGATCTGATTGCCGACAACGTCGAATCCGGCATGTTCACCGAGGTGTACGGCAAGGTCTACGCGGGCGACCGGCATTGGAATGGCATGCGCATCCCCGAGGGCGAAATCTATCAATGGGACGAGCATTCCACCTATGTGCGCAACCCGCCCTACTTCGAGGGCATGCGCATGCAGCCGCAGGCGGTTGCCGACATTAAGGGTGCACGTGTACTGGCGCTGCTCGGCGACTCGGTCACCACCGACCACATTTCGCCCGCGGGCAGCATCAAGAAGAACGGACCGGCGGGCGAATACCTGATCAAACACGGCGTACAGCCCAAAGACTTCAATTCCTATGGCTCGCGCCGCGGCAATCACGAGGTCATGATGCGCGGCACCTTCGCCAACATCCGCCTGCGTAATCTGCTGGCGCCCGGCACGGAAGGCGGCGTGACCACGTATATCCCGAGCGGCGAAGTCATGTCCATCTACGACGCCTCGGTGAAATACCAGAAGGACGGAACACCGCTGCTGGTAATCGCCGGCGAGGAATACGGCAGCGGCTCTTCACGCGACTGGGCCGCCAAGGGCACGCTGCTGCTGGGTGTGAAGGCGGTGATCGCCAGGAGTTTCGAGCGCATTCACCGCTCCAACCTCATCGGCATGGGCGTACTGCCGCTGCAGTTCCACAAGGGCGAAGATGCCAAATCCCTGGGCCTCAGCGGCAAGGAGGAATTTTCCATCGCAGGCCTGGATGGAGCAAACGCCAAAGAAGTCACCGTCAAGGCCAAGACCGCCGACGGCAAGATCACGAGCTTCAAGCTGCGCGTGCGGCTCGATACCCCCAAGGAACGCGATTACTACCGTAACGGCGGCATCCTGCAATACGTGTTGCGTCAGTTGGCGGCGTAACCAGCCCCATGGGGTGACACAGGCCGCGATTCCAGTACGGCGAAGCTCAAGATACCGTTCTGATGCACAAGACCCCGCCGCTGGCAGGGTCTTTTTATCCGTTCAGGCGGTTGCGGCGGGTAGCGCATGCACGCCGTGGGCCGCCAGGATCCCAAAGCTGACAATCATTCCGGCGATAAGCAGCACGTACAGGACGAGCAGCACGATCATGAGTAGGCCGAGGTACTTCCAAAAGGATTTCTGCCGCGCCAGCGCTTCCTCCACCGCCAATTGGATGTTACCCGGAGCCATGCGCCCGATGGCCGAGCCATAGCGGAACAGAATGATGCAGGGTAGCAGATACATGAATACCGCCGCCACAATTTCCGCCGCGCCGATACCGAAGCCAAACGCGGGACCGAAGAATCGCGGCAGCGGCTGTTGCCCAGGCATGGCACGCATGATGCTGAACGCCGCGAACATCCAGATTCCGCCGATGATCATGAAGGCGGTGAGAATAAAACCCAGTATGGCCAGAAATATCACCCACGGCCGGGTGCGGCGCAGCGACTCGAGCATGCCGTCGGTGAGCATGTTGGCGGTGACCTGCATGACCAGCCTCCCTCGTCAAGCCCCATTGACCCAGCATAAAAAACCGCCGTTATCCTGACTGATAACGGCGGCCGAATGCAACGGGTCGCGTGCCTACTTGAGCTCTGCCGTTTTCCACACCACCGGCTGCCAATTTCCGGAAGCATCGAACTTGGCGCCGATGTAGTAGGCCTTGCCGGCTTGCAGATCGAGTTTCAGGTCCTGCATCTGGCGGGCATCGGGCAGCTGCTGTTTGAGGCCTGGCACGTAGTCGAGATTCACGACTTTCGTTAGCTTGATGCGCAACGTGTAGGCGCCCGGCTTCATCCACACCACGCCCTGGTCCGAACGGTTGGTAAGCGTGCCGTCCACCGTCCAGATGCGCACCGGATATATCCGGCTGGGCACCATCTTGTAGTTCAGATACAGCACCGCATGCGGCGCGCTGCGCGAGTTTACGAACGCGGACGAAACTGCGGCAAACGCCGTGACGCCGATCGCCGCACACAGTACCCCCGTACACCAGGCCAGCGAATTGCGAATTGCGGTGTTCATGGATTACCTCCTGCACGCAGGCAACGCTGTGTGCACCAATTCAGTATTTGGCGGCTTCCGTCTTCCACACTACGGGCAGCCATTTACCCGAAGCCGCAAATTTGGCGCCGATGTAATAGGCGGTGCCGGCCTGCACGCTCAGCTTCAGTTCGTGCGCCTTCTGTCCGTAGCTGGCATTACGTGAGAGGCCTGGAACATCGGCGATGTTGACCGCGCCCAGCTTGATATTGAACGTGTAGTCGCCGGGCTTGATCCACAACACGCCCTGGTCGGAACGGTTGGTTAGCTCGCCGTCCACCGCCCAGATTTTTACCGGCCAGATCTGCTTGGCGGTCTGATTCACATTGAGATACAGCACGCCATGCGGTTCACTGCGCGAACCCACAAACGGCGAAGCCGCCATGGCCGTCGAGCCGGCGGCTGCCAGCACCAAGCCGAGCACCCATGCACAAGATCGCACGTTCATCATCCACCTCCTCCGGGCCAAACCCGGAACACGTTCAAAGTATAACGCAAAATACGAACAATTACGTTGCAATGGCCGATGTCATCACGAACCCCGCGCTACCGGCCGCGATGCATCGCGTATCCACTCACTCCAGGAACCCGCATACAGTCTGCCGCCGCTCAATCCCGCCACCTCCATGGCCAACAGGTTATGGCAGGCGGTGACACCGGAACCACACATGCAGACAGTCTCGTCCGCTGCCGCGCCGTTCAGGGCGGCCATGAAGCGCCTGTGCAGCGCCTTTGCTGATTGGAATCGTCCATCCCCCGAAATGTTCCCCATATACGGCAGGTTGACGGCGCCCGGTACATGCCCGGCTACGGCGTCAATCGGCTCCTGCTCGCCGCGAAAACGCTCGGCGGCGCGTGCGTCCAGCAGCCGGCCGGCACCGGTGCGCATACGCATCAGAACCAGCCGCGAGCTGAGCCACATACTGTCATCCGGCCTGGCCCGGAAGTTACCCGGTGCCGACTCTGGCGGTGGCTCGTGACTGACCGGCCGACCCTCCCGGCACCACTCCGCCCAGCCACCGTCGAGTACCGCGACTTGCGGATGACCCAGCCAGCGCAACAGCCACCAGAACCGCGCGGCAAATGCGCCGGCCGTGTCGTCGTAAGCCACCACCTGGGTATCGGCGTCCACGCCGGCGGCCGCCAGTTTCATCGCCAAGGTCCCTGCATCCGGCAAGGGATGGCGCCCGCTCGCCGCCGTCACGACGGAAGCCAAGTCCCTGTCCAAATGCAGATAGCGCGCACCCGGTATGTGTCCGGCGGCATACGCGCGCTCACCGGCGGATGGATTGGCGAGCTCAAAGCGGCAGTCAAATATGCGCCACCCGGAATCAAGTCGGTGTGCCAGGGTTTCAGCATCAACCAGCGTGGTATAGAGCATGCCGCGCCCTCATAAATGCGTCGTGGAAAGTATAATTCCGGGCACCGGCAAGGAGCGCATTCATGGAACGTACCTTAAAAGGCAAAACCCTGTTCATCACCGGCGCAAGCCGCGGCATCGGCGCAGCGATTGCACTGCGCGCGGCAACCGACGGCGCCAACATCGTGATTGCCGCGAAATCCGCCCAGCCCAATCCCAAGCTGTCCGGCACCATCCACACGATGGCGGCCGCAGTCAAGAAGGCCGGCGGCCGGGCGCTCGCTGTTCAGACCGACGTGCGTGAGGAAGAATCCGTGCATGCGGCGGTTACCCAGGCGGCGGAACGCTTCGGCGGCGTCGATATCCTGGTGAACAACGCCAGCGCCATCTGGCTCGCAGGTACCGCGGATACATCCATGAAACGCTTCGACCTGATGATGTCGGTGAATCTGCGCGGCACCTTCCTGTGCTCACAAACCGCATTGCCGCAGCTGCTGCAGGCCGCGAATCCGCACATTCTCAATCTTGCGCCACCGCCGAATCTCGCGCCCAAATGGTTCGCAGACCACACCGCCTACACGATTTCCAAGTACGGCATGAGCCTGTGCGCACTCGGCATGGCCGCGGAATTCGCCGGGCGCGTGGCGGTCAACGCGCTCTGGCCGCGCACCGTGATCGCCACGGCAGCCATCGGCATGCTTGGCGGGCGCGTGACGGCGGAGCAATGCCGCACGCCGGAAATCGTCGCCGACGCCGCGCATGCCATCCTGACGCGGGATGCCCGCACCTGCTCGGGTCATTTTTTCATCGACGACGAAGTGCTGCGCGAAGAAGGCGTAACCGATCTGGAAAAATATGCCGTCAGACCCGGCAGCCCCTTGGCGCCTGACCTCTTTCTCGACTGAGCTATCGCTTCACTCAAGCTGGCTCGGAAGCGCGATGCCGATTTGCGGGTCCGTGGAAATCAGCAATGCCCTCGGGCCGTGCACGTCGTTACTTCAACTCCACCCACGCCGGCACATCGCGCCAGGCTTCGCCCAATTCCCGATCCAACTCGCGCCAGCGCGGCTCGTAGCGCGCCACCAGCTTCCAGAAACGCGGCGCGTGACTGAGTACGCGGGTGTGCGCCAGTTCGTGCACCAATAAATACCGCACCAACCGCGGCTCGAGAAACAGCAATTTGTAATTCAGGCTGAGCGTGCCGTTGGAAGAACAACTGCCCCAGCGGCTGCTCTGGCCGCGTATCTGCAGCCGCCGGTAGCTGCCCTGCATGAGCGTGCACAGTCGCAGGGCCTGGGGCTCCAGACGGGCACGCGCGCGCCGCGTCAACCAGCGGCGCAGCGCGGCGCGGCACCGCGAGTCATCCACATCGGTATGCAGCACAGTCAGGCTCCGGCCGGCGCTGTGAATACGGACCCCGGCCGCGGCTCCCTTGCGATAGTGCACCTGCCAGTGTTCCCCGAGCGCCCGCAGGTCAAGTTCCCTGGGCAATTCCTGATCCGCATCAGTAAGCTGTGACTGCATCTCCGACCAGGTAGTGCGTATCCACTGGCGCTGCCGGGCAAGAAACGCGCGCACGCGATCCTTGCTGGTGTGCGTGGGAATCACCACCTCGATCCCCTGCCACGGCGTGATGCGCACCTGCAGCTGTTTGGCGCGCGTACTGCGGCGCCAGCGGTATTCCGGTGATTCAGACATGCCCATCGGTTCTTTCACTTTCTTGATCTCAGCTCTCTAGCGCCATTCAATTCATGCAAGTGCCGTCGGGAACAGCAAGCACAGCTGCGCCGAAAAACCGTCACCGATTCCCCGGGGCGGCGTACGCCTCGCGCCTGCTCCGGGGGCCAGCGAAACGGTGAATTGCGGGACGCCATGATTCTATGTGCACCGCCCATCGCCGGGCTAGAGCAGCGCCACCAGGGCCATAATCAGCAGGTACAGGGTGGCGGCCAGGCCCACCAACCAGCTGAAACTGCGCAGCCAGGACGCACCCAGAATAGCGGCCGGCATGTGCACGAGCCGTGCAGCCAGGAAGGCCAGGCTGGCCCAGGCCGTATATTGGGTAAAGCCGCCGGTGAAGGCGAGCAGCAAGACCGCGATGGCAAACGGCGGATAACTTTCCCGCAGATTGTCGTGCGCACGCAGCGCGCGCTCGGCGGCCGGCAGCAACGGCGGCTGATCTTCATCGCCACGGTTGCCTGCGAGCCACGGAATCCGATACGTTTGGGATTGAGCGATCAATGGCGGCAACCAGGAAAACAAGTAAAACAACGTGACTACCGCCAATACGGTCATCTCCGGAGACATGCTCCACCTCCGCGCGTACAGTGTGATGGTCCGGATGCCGGCAGTTGACTATCGCCGGCATCATCAAATCACAGAACGATAACCGAAACTCTACACCCATGCTGACCTTTCTCCGACACTGGCGGGAGCGCTCCATACTCAGACGCCGGCCCATCGGCGAACACGCATGGCGGCAGGCGCTCGAGTATTGCGCGCCCGCGCGCCGCCTCAGCGCCGGTGTGCAGGCCCGTCTGCGGGTGCTCGCGACGCTGTTCCTGGCGGAAAAATCACTGGAACCGGTACAGGGATTGCGGCTGGACGATGGCATGCGCGCGCTGCTCGCCGCGCATGCCTGCATTCCGATCCTGAATCTCGGTCTCAAATGGTATCGCGGTTGGCATGGCGTGGTGCTCTATCCCGGCCTGTTCATACCCAACCGCCAGTACGTGGATGCAGCCGGCGTGGTGCATCACGACCACCGCATCATGGCCGGTGAATCCTGGCAGCAGGGTCCGCTGATTCTGTCCTGGGAATCGGTGATGCAGGCCGGCACGCCACCCGGCCACAACGTGGTGATCCACGAGTTCGCGCACAAGCTCGACATGTTGAACGGCGAAGCCAACGGCTTTCCACCCCTGCACCGAAACATGCGGCGCGGCGAATGGACGCGCGCATTCAAGCAGGCCTATGCCGCATTGCAGCGCGCGTGGCAGACGGGTGAGGCCACGGTGCTCGACCCCTACGGTCTCGAGAACCCCGGCGAGTTCTTCGCCGTGGCGAGTGAGGCATTTTTTGAAACACCGGTTATATTGCGCACACGTCTGCCGGAGCTTTACCGGCAACTGTGCCTGTTTTACCGTCAGGATCCCACCAGCTTGTGAACACGCACCACGCACTGATAGACATCGGCGCCAATCTGACCCACGACAGCTTCGACGCCGACCGCGCAGCGGCGATCCGCCGCGCGCAGACAGCCGGCGTGGCGCAATGCATCGTCACCGGCAGCGATTTGGCGCACAGCCGCATGGCCCTGGAACTCTGCCGCCAATGGCCGGGCACATTGTTTGCCACCGCCGGCACGCACCCCCACCAGGCCAGGGATTTTGATGCCGCCGCGCCGGCCGCGCTGCGCGCCCTGCTCGCCGCGCCCGAGGTCGTGGCCGCAGGCGAATGCGGACTGGATTATTTCCGCAATTTCTCCCCTCAGGACCAGCAACGCCGGGTTTTTGAAACCCAACTGGAACTGGCGGCGACAACCGGCAAGCCGGTATTCCTGCACCAGCGCGACGCGCATGCGGATTTCACGACGATTCTGCGCCGCTGGCGGCCGCGTTTGTCCGCCGCAGTTGTGCATTGTTTCACCGATGGCGAGCAGGAGCTGCGGGACTACCTGCAACTCGATTGCCACATCGGCATCACCGGCTGGATCTGCGACGAGCGCCGCGGCGGACATCTGCGCGAACTGGTTAAACGGATTCCCGCCGAGCGACTGATGCTCGAGACCGACGCGCCTTATCTCTTACCGCGCGATCTCAAGCCCAAACCGCACACGCATCGCAACGAGCCCATGTACCTCGCACATATCTGTAAGGCCGTGGCGGAGTGCGTGGGTAAACCCCGTGAGCAAGTTGCCGATGAAACCACAGCCAACGTCAGGCGTTTTTTCAACATCCTGTTAAAATGAGTATGCGCATCGCCCCACTCGTCCGGAGACCACAGTGAATCAAGAAAAAATCCAGCAGTTCGTCGGCCGCAACTGGGACGATTCCATACTGCCTACGATTCAGGATTACATCCGCATCCCCAACAAGTCGGTCGCCTTTGACCGCGACTGGCAGCAGCACGGTCACATGGAACGCGCCGTGCAACTCGCAGCCGAGTGGTGCCGCCGTAACGCAGTTCCGGGCATGCAGCTTGAAATCCTGCGGGCTGAAGGCCGCACCCCGCTGTTGTTCATTGAAATTCCCGGCGCAGGTACGGACAGCGTGCTGCTCTATGGTCATCTCGACAAGCAGCCGGAATTCACCGGCTGGGCCGAGGGCCTGGACCCGTGGACACCGGTCATGCGCGGCGACAAGCTCTATGGCCGCGGTGGCGCCGACGACGGCTATGCCATATTTGCGTCACTTACCGCGATCCGCGCACTTCACGAGCAGGCACTGCTGCACGCGCGCTGCGTCGTGGTCATCGAGTGCTGCGAGGAATCCGGCAGCCTCGACCTGCCGTTCTACATTTCCCAATTGGGCGCGCGACTCGGCAAGGTGAGTCTGGTGGTGTGTCTCGATGCCGAGTGCGGTAACTACGACCAGCTCTGGTGCACCACTTCGCTGCGCGGCAACCTGACCGGCACGCTCGCCGTGGACGTGCTCACCGAGGGCGTGCATTCCGGCGCTGCGAGTCCCATTGTGCCCTCGAGCTTCCGCATCCTGCGCACGCTGCTTGATCGCGTGGAAAACAGCGCCACGGGCGCGAGCAAAGTGAAAAACCTGAAACCGGCCATTCCAGCGCAACGCCGTGCGCAAATCCGCAAGGCCGCCACGGTGCTTGGCAGGAGCGTGTACGGAAAGTTTCCGTTCGTGAAAGGCATGCGGCCGACGTCCGTGCAGCCTGCAAAGTTGCTGACCGAAAATACCTGGGGCGCAACGCTTTCTGTTACCGGCGCCGAGGGCCTGCCTGCCATCGAAAGTGCCGGCAACGTGTTGCGGCCACACACCGCGGTGAAGCTTTCATTCCGCTTGCCGCCGACCGCGGATGCACGCAAGGCGACCGCCGAAATCAAACGTTTGCTGGAAAAAGACCCGCCCTACGGCGCACGCATCAAATTCACGTCCGATCCGGCCATGGGCGGCTGGAACGCGCCGCCCGTGGCGCCGTGGCTGGAGCGCTCGATGCAGGCGGCCTCGAAGGCATTTTTCGGCAAAGCCGCGATGTACATGGGTACCGGCGGCAGCATTCCGTTCATGGGCATGCTCGGCAAGAAATTCCCCAAGGCGCAGTTCCTGGTGACCGGCCTCCTGGGTCCGCACGCCAACGCGCACGGTCCGAATGAATTCCTGCACATTCCCACGGCCAAGAAACTCACCGCCTGCGTGGCGCAGGTGCTGGCCGACCATCGGGCGCGCAATTCCGGGTGATGCAGCTGATGGGCGGGCGGCACGCGTGACGCCCTGGCTATGCAGACCGCAGTTGCACCTTGCGGCGCTGCCATGGGTGGCGCCGTCAGATCGCCGGCGCGTCGGATGATTGGGGCTTGACCGTCGGCAATTCCTCGTCGGCGTGAACGCCGGCGGCTTCGCGTAACCGGGCCCACGCAGCCTCAAGCCCGGTATCCAGCGTGACTGCCGGCTTTTTCTTGCGCCGCAGCGGGCGGGCGAAATCCTCGAACAACTCCACTTCGGCTGGGCAGCCTTTGGGGAAATGGCACTTGCCGGTGAACAGCACGCGCGGCACGATGTTCAGCTCCGGCGTCAATGCGCGCAACGCAATGCTGCGGTCCTGCAGTGCGTGCAGCGGATTGCGGAACACGAATCGTCGCCGCCCCACGGCGCTCCACTGATCCATTTTGCTGCCGGCAAAAACCGCACCGTCGGCGTGGCGCAGCAGCAGCAAGTAGAGCTTGCCGTCGCGCAGCAGCAACGCGTCCACTCCGATATGGCCGCCGACACCGTCCGGCAGCACCATGTCACGCATCAGCCGGTCGGCAATGTTGCGCAACGTCCCGAGCATGTCGCGGCGCGCCGCCGTGAGGCGCAGCCAGATGAAAATGGCAATCACGGCCGCCAGCAGACAGGCCAGCACTGCGACGGCCGGCCATAACAGCCAGCTTGCGTACCACGGATGCATGCGCACACTCTCCCCTGAGCAGCGGGGTCTGGTTGTCGGAGACCGGTTATTTTACTTAAGTAAGAGAATATTGAGAATCAGTCTAGAACGGAATGCGCCGCAATAATATGTCGCGAAACATCACCCAGTCACCTGCGAGACTGCGCAATGGATACTTGAAGGTCGCGGGGCGATTCTTTTCGAAGAAAAAGTGCCCGACCCAGGCGAAGCCATAGCCGAAAACCGGCATCAGTACAAACCCCCACCACCAGTGACCGACCAACACGCCGATCAGTGTAAGCAGCACCAGCCAACTGCCGATGAAATGCAGCCGCCGGTTGCTGCGATTGCGATGCTCGCTCAGGTAGAAACCATAAAAGCTGCGGAAGTCGGCGAATTCCTGTGGCATGGCGCGCTCCTGGGTCAAGCCATGAGCACAAATATACCGCGGGCATCCTGAAAAATCGCAATGCTCACGATAAACGCAAACAACAGGATGGCGCCGGCAAACAGGGCAAACCGCAGCCAGCGTGGTCGCTGCAGGCGGAACGCCAGTACGCCGAGCACGATGTAGCCGATCACGCACAGGATCTTTACGCCCAGCCAGGTGACGCGGAAGGGATCGAGCCTGAGCAGCACCGCGAGCCAGATGCCCATGGCAAGCAGCAGGCTATCCACGATTTGGGGCAGCACCTTCCAGATACGCTGTGGCAGCGGCCGGGCCGCCAGCACGGCAAACCCGCCGCGCAGCACGAACAGCGCAATGCTGCCGCCCGCGAAAATGATGTGGGCCAGCCGGACTTCATAGAACACGCAG
>DATEJV010000203.1:0-12154 GCA_035277745.1 Gammaproteobacteria bacterium
TGGCTGGAAAAAAACGGTTTTGCGACCATTTCCGCGGAAAGCGGCGAAGAGGGCATCCGCAAGGCGCGCGAGGAAAAGCCCGACGCCATCATCATGGACGTGGTCATGCCCGGCATGAGCGGGTTTCAGGCCACGCGTCAGTTGTCCAAGGATCCGGATACCTCCGGCATACCCGTGGTCATGGTGACCACCAAGGATCAGGAAACCGACAAGATCTGGGGCATGCGCCAGGGCGCAGTCGCGTATCTGCCGAAACCGGTCACCGAAAAGCAGGTGGTCGACAAGATTCGTGAAGTCACGCGTCCGTGAACATGGCCACCGCACTCGACGAACTGCGCGCGCAACCTTTCGAACTCCTGCAGGAGCTCGAGCGGCGCAGCCGCGTGGTGGCGTCGGGCCGCGGTCGTGAAAGCGGCAGCCAGGAAGAATGGGTAGGCGTGGGATTTCGCGTGGGAGACATTTTTCTGGTGGCGGCACGCACCGAGGTGCGTGAAGTGCTGCCGTTTTCGGGCATCACCAAACTGCCGGGGGCCAAGCCCTGGTTGCTGGGATTGGCGAATGTGCGCGGACAGTTGCTCCCGATCACCGATTTGAATGCATTTTTTGGCGGCGCGCCGACCAATATCGGCCGCAACACGCGCGTCATCATGGTGAATCACCCGGACGTTCCCGCCGGGCTGCTGGTGGACGAGGTGCGTGGCTTCCGGCGCTTCGTCGCGTCGGAACAAGTAACGGCCATGCCGGATATCTCGCCGGGCATGATGCCGTTCATCGGCAGCGCCTACGACGCCGGCGACCAGATTTGGGGAGTACTGGGAGTGCAAGCGCTGGTGGAGAGCCAGACGTTTTTGGATGCAGCGCGCTGATGGCGCAGGGTGCTTTGCTACGCAAGCGGGTTTTTGAATTGAATCAGGCAGGGTGATCAACATGGCTGTGACACAAAAACGTTCCTACAAGGCCTTGTATCTGCTGCTGATACTGGCGCTGATACTCATCGGTCTTGCGGTCTGGGACATGGTGATGGTGGGCCGCAATTCCGCCCAGGACGCACGTTTCACCGCTTTGATCACGCGCCAGGGCCTACAATCGCAGTTGCTGGTGCAAACCTCGGATCAGGCGCTGGCTGGCAAGCATGGCGCTTTCCAGGGTCTGCTGGACATGCGTCAGCAATTTGATACGGCCGTCAATCTTCTGCAGAACGGGGATCCGCAGACTGGTCTGCCTGCGGCCAGCGGCGACACCTTGTCGGAAGTCAACGTACTGCAACAACAATGGAAAAAGGCGCGCTCCTCGCTGGAGGTAATTCTTGCCGGCCGCGACGCGATTCTTGCGGCGAATCAGACCGCTGCCGCCATCAATCAGCACATGCCGGGACTGCTGCAGTCCTGGAATACCCTGATCAGTGATCTGGCGCGGCGCGGAGCGGGCAACACGCTGGTGTACGCGGCCAAGCAACCCTATTAC
This sequence comes from Gammaproteobacteria bacterium, assembly GCA_035277745.1. GTDB lineage: Bacteria > Pseudomonadota > Gammaproteobacteria > Natronospirales > REEB76 > REEB76. The sequence continues at coordinate 1,465 of DATEJV010000203.1, forward strand.
GGGCAGCTCATCCGGCGCGACCTCAATCTGCTGGTGAGCGGCGGCAGCGGGGATGTGGCCTCGTTCAAGCAGGAATTGCCGGATGCCATCCAGAATTTCAACCGCATCACCCAAGGCACGCTGGTAGGCGATGCGCAGCTCGGCATGACCGCGGTTACGGATCCGGGTCTGGGAACGCCGTTGCGTGACATCAAGGCCCAGTACGACAAGTTTGGCGCCAGCCTGCGCGCACTGACCCCGATGATCGGTTCACTGGTGGATGCGCGCCAAGCCAACCTCAACATTCATGATCTCGGTGGCCAGATGTTGACCACCGCCCAAGCCATTACCACCAGCTACCGCGACCAGATTGGCGGGCGCCTGTATTACCCGTACGTGGGCTATATTCTCGGCGCCCTGGGATTGCTGCTGTTGCTGATCATTCTGTGGCGCTACGTGCTCAGCGGGGACGCGCGCCGCGCGGCCAGCCAGCAACAGCAACAAACCGAACGCAACCAGCAGGCCATTTTGCGACTGCTGGATGAACTCGGTTCGCTGGCCGACGGCGACCTCACGGTGCAGGCCACGGTGTCGGAAGACATCACCGGAGCAATCGCCGACTCCATCAACTACGCGCTCGAGGCGCTGCGCGGTCTGGTGCGTACCATCAACGACACCGCGGTGCAGGTGGATGCCGCCGCACGCCACACGCAGGCCACCGCCACGCATCTGGCCGAGGCCTCCAAGAACCAGAGCAAGCAGATCATTACCGCCTCCACCTCCATTACCCAGATGGCGCACACCATCGAACAGGTGTCCGTGAACGCCGACCGTTCCGCCAAGGTGGCGCAACAATCCGTGGACATCGCCCACAAGGGTGGCGAGGCGGTGCGCCGCACCATTGACGGCATGAACAACATCCGCGAGACCATTCAGGAGACCTCGAAGCGCATCAAGCGTCTGGGTGAATCCTCGCAGGAAATCGGCGATATCGTGGAACTCATCAACGACATCGCCGAGCAGACCAACATCCTGGCCTTGAACGCCGCCATTCAGGCATCCATGGCCGGCGAAGCAGGCCGTGGTTTCGCGGTGGTGGCGGACGAAGTGCAGCGGCTGGCGGAACGCTCCGCCAACGCCACGCGCCAGATCGAAGCCCTGGTGAAAACCATTCAAACCGACACCAACGAGGCGGTGATTTCCATGGAGCAATCCACCGCCGGCGTGGTGAGCGGTGCGCAACTCGCTGAAAACGCCGGTACCGCGCTCAACGAAATCGAGAAGGTGGCCAACAACATCGCTACGCTGGTGCAAAACATCTCCAATTCCGCGCGTCAGCAGGCGCAGACCGCCGGCGAGATGACGCGCACCATGAACGTGATTCGCGAAATCACCGCGCAGACCACCGAGGGAACACTGGCAACCGCGCAGTCCATCGGCAAGCTCGCGGCGCTGGCCACGGAGATGCGCAAATCGGTGGCCGGCTTCAAGCTGCCGACGAGTGCAGGCCAGGAAACCACGATCATTGCGCCGCCCCGGGCAATGCAGAGCAGCGCCGCGTAAAGGTGCGCTGAAGGTACGAATCATCCATGAGCCAGCCCGCCTCTGACTCGCTGCTGTGGATCAAGAACGAACTTGATCACACGCTGGCGCGTGCGCGCCAGGCGCTCGAAGCGCACGTCGAGCAGCCCGGCAATGCCGAGGCGCTGAGCCAATGTCTGGATCTGCTGCATCAGGTGCAGGGCACCTTGCGCATCGTCGAAGTGTACGGTGCGGCCATGCTCGCCGAGGAAATGGAAGCCGTAGTGCGCGGCATCAAGTCCGGCGAGGTGCAGCGCAGCGATACGGCCTTCGAGGTGCTGGTGCGCGCCATGTTGCAGTTGCCCGATTACCTGGAGCGGGTGATCGGCGGACGGCGCGACATGCCGCTCGCATTGCTGTCGTTGCTGAACGATCTGCGTACGGTGCGCGGTCAACCGTTGTTGTCGGAGAGCGCGCTGTTTGCCTACAACCTCGCGGGACGTTCCGCGAGCGTGATGGGCCACTCAGCGGTGGCGCGCAGCGTCGACATCCGCAATCTGGCCGGCAAGCTGCGGCCCAAATTCCAGATGGCGCTGCTCGGCTGGTACAAGGGCGATCAGACCGAGCAGCACCTGTCCGCCATGGCGGAAGCGGCGGAAAAACTCGAGCAGGCGGCGACCACGCCGGCGGTGTTTGAGCTGTGGTGGATTGTCGGCGGCGTCATCGAGGGCCTGCGTGAAGGCGGCATCCAGGCGGACGTCAGCCTGAAGCAGCTCCTCGGCCAGGTTGACCGCCAGATCAAGCGCCTCATCGACCGCGGCGAGGCCCCGCTCACCGAAGATCCGGCCAAGGAACTGGTCAACAATCTCCTGTATTACGTCGGCCGTGCCACCAGCAAAGGCCAACGCATCGGAGCCATCAAGGAATCCTTCAAACTCGGCGAATTGCTGCCCGCCGCGGGCGAGATCGAAGTCGCGCGCGAACAGATTGCGGCACCCAATCTGCAGTTGATGCGCACCGTGTCCAGCGCCATCAAGGAGGACATCACGCGCATCAAGGACACACTCGACATTTTCGTGCGCATGGGCAAATCCGGCGTGGCGGAACTCGGGCCCCTGGATCCGCTGATGAAGAAGGTCGCGGATACCTTGGGCGTGCTCGGGCTGGGGCGGCTGCGTGAATCTCTCGAACTGGAGCGCGTCACCCTCAAGAAAGTACTGGGCGGCCAACGCGTCGCGGATGAGGCGACGCTCATGGAAATCGCGAGCGGCATCGTAAGTGTCGAGGGCCGGCTGGAGGCCGCCATGCTCGGCCTGGTCGCGCCCACACCCTCCGGCAAGGCCGCAGACGAGTCCCGTCCCGAGCGCTCCGAGTTGCAGGATGTCCAAAACGCCGTCATCCGCGAATCCATCATCAATCTGGCGCGCATCAAGGAAGCCATCGTTGAATACGTGAATGATCCGGCGAAGTCTAAAAGCCTGCAGTCATTGCCGGCGCGCATCCGGGAAACCCAGGCAAGCCTGAGATTCCTGCAACTCGAGCGCATGGCGGTGGTGCTGGAGAGCGTGCGCCAATTCATCGGCCGGCGACTGCTGGCCCAGTCCGCCGCACCCGGGCAGAACGAGTTGGACTGCATGGCGGACGCCATCGTGAGCGTGGAGTTCTATCTGGAAGCCATCCAGTTGGGGCGCGGCAATCCGGTGTCCATGCTGGACAATGCCGAAGCCTGTGTCGCGGCCCTCGGCTTCCCCGTGGGGCGTGCGTATGACGACGATCTCCCGCCGCCCGCCGGGGAGTCGCAGGCGGAATCCACATCCGTCGAGTCCTCGGTGATGGAGGCCGACAGCATCGTCATCGAGCCGGTGCGCACCGTCGCCATCGAGAGCGTGGTGATTCCGCCGGCCGAAGCGCCGGCGTTGGCACCGGAACCCGCAGTTGAAGCGCCGGTGCCCAAGCCCACGCAGCCGTCCGCCGCCGGACCCGCGGTGGTGCCGCTGGGTGAGGTGGATCCTGAAATCCTGCAGATCTTTCTGGAAGAAGCCCAGGAGGAAATGCAGACCCTGCGCGACAATTTCCCGCGCTGGCGTTCCAATCCCGCGGACCGTGAAGCCCTGACCACGGTGCGGCGCTCGTTCCACACGCTCAAGGGCAGCGGCCGCATGGTGGGCGCCCGCCTCATCGGCGAGTTCGCGTGGTCGTTCGAGAACATGCTGAATCGCGTGATTGAGCAGACCATCGAGCCATCGGACGACATGTATCGCCTGCTGGAGCGCGGCATCGCCGCGTTGCCGGAGCTTGTGGGGCAGCTCGAATTCGGCAGCGCGCCGCGCAGCGACGTCGCCCCGCTCATGGATACCGCCATGGCATTCAGCCGCGGTGAGCGTCCGGCATTACCGCCGGTCACGCCCCCGGCGGGAGAGCCGCCGGCCAAACCCGCGGCGCCGGTACGTTCGCGGCGTCCCGCAGCGAGCGCCGTGGTGGAGCCGCCGGCCGCCATGCCTGCGGATACACGCCTGCAATCCATTTTTGCGCGCGAGTCCGATGGGCATTTGGCGGTGTTCGCGACTTTCCTGGAGCGTGCCCAGGCCGATGTCGAACGACGCGTGCCCGACGAAGACGTGGTGCGCGCCATGCACACGCTGCACGGCAGCGCCTCCATGGCCGGAGTGGCCGGTCTCGCGGCGCTGATCGAGCCGGTGCAGCATTACCTCATGGACATGAGTGCGCACGATGTCGCCGTGTCCGAAAACGGCCTCAAGGTTCTGGACGACGTGCTGGACGCGGCCCACCGGATGCTGGCGACGTTCAGTGCTGGATCCGAGGTGCCGGTTGCGGACGCGGCGCTGCTGAAGCGCATCGCCCAGGCTCTGCAGCCGCCGGCATCCAGCGTCGCGCCGGCGGCTCCGCGCAAACGCGAACGGGCCGGGCGCGTGGAGAAGCCGCTTTACGTGCAACTGTCCGAGCTCAAGGACTACGATCCCGATCTGGCCGCGATCTTTTTCGAGGAAGCCAGCGAACTGCTGGAAGCCACCGACAGCACCCTGCACCAGTGGACGCAGAAACCCGGCGATCCGGATCTGGTAATGCAGTTGCAGCGCAATCTGCACACCATCAAGGGCGGCGCGCGCATGGCGGGCCTCGCGCCCATGGGCGACCTGAGCCATGAACTCGAGACCGTGCTCACCGGCGTGGTGGACGGCCGCATTCCCGTGTCCACCGAATACATGGCCTTGATGAATCGCGCGGTGGATCGCCTGCATCGCATGCTCGAGCAGAGCTATGCCAACAAGCCGATGCTGGATGCCGGCGACCTGGTGGCGGAATTGCGCCAGGTGCACGGCGGCCACGCGGGGGCAGAACCCGAGCCGCGCAAGACGACCGCACAGCGCGAACCCACGCGCGAACCTGCCGCCGAGCCCGAAGACGTGGCCGCCGCCGAAGCGGCGCTGGGCGGCGACAGCGACCGGCGCGCCGGCTCGCGCATCCAGCACGAACTCGTGCGGGTGCGCGCCGATCTGCTGGAAAACGCCCTCAATTACTCCGGCGAGGTCGGCATTTACCGTGCGCGCCTGGAGCAGCAGGTGCACTCCATCAACTTCAACCTCGCGGAACTCGAGCAGACCGTGGTGCGCCTGCGCGACCAGTTGCGCAAGCTCGAAATCGAGACCGAAGCGCAGATTCTGTATCAATTCCAGCAGGAAGGCGGCGATCGCGACCATCCGGAATTCGATCCGCTGGAACTGGATCGTTATTCGCTGCTGCAACAGTTGTCGCGCGCCCTGGGCGAGTCCACCGGCGACCTGATGAGTTTGCAGGGCCTGTTACGCAACCAGGCGCGTGAAGCGGAAACCCTGTTGTTGCAGCAATCGCGCGTGACCACGGAATTGCAGGACGGATTGATGCGCACGCGCATGGTGCCGTTCTCGCGGCATGCGCAACGCCTGCGCCGCGTCGTGCGCCAGACCGCCGACGAGTCCGGCAAGCAGGCGGAGATCCGCTTCCTGGGCGCCGAAGGCGAAATGGACCGCCAGGTGCTGGAGCGCATACTGGCGCCGCTCGAGCACATGTTGCGCAACTCCGTGGTACACGGCATCGAAAAGCCGGAGACGCGCCGGCAGCACAAAAAGCCCGCGGCCGGGACCGTCACCATCGCCCTCGGCCGCGAAGGCTCGGAAGTGGTGATCGAGGTCTACGACGACGGCGCCGGGCTGGATCTGCGCGCCATCCGTGCCAAGGCGGAAGAACTGGGTCTGGTGGCGCACGGCGCCAAACCCAGCGAACGCGACATCATGAACTACATCCTGGAGCCGGGATTCTCCACCGCCACCAAGGTCACGCAGACCGCCGGGCGCGGCGTGGGCATGGACGTGGTGGCCAACGAGATCCAGCAATTGAGCGGCATACTGCGCATTGATTCCACCCCCGGGAAAGGCGCCAAGTTCACCATCCGTCTGCCGTTCACCCTGTCCATTACCCAAGCCTTGCTGGTGACCATGGCGGAACAGCCGTACGCCATTCCGTTGCCGAGCATCGAGGGCATTGCGCGTATCCCGCGTCCCGAGCTCGAACGCCTGCTGGCAAACGAGTCGCCGGTTTACACCTACGGCGGCCGGCATTATCAGCTGCAGCATTTGTCCGTTCTGCTCGGCATCGGCGCGCCGCAGTTTCCCGACGAATTGACCACCGTGCCGCTGCTGCTGGTGCGTACCGGTACCGCCAACCTGGCGTTGATTACCGAAGGCATGCAGGGCAGCCGCGAGGTGGTGGTGAAATCCGTGGGTCCGCAGGTGAGCAGCATCCGCGGCCTGTCCGGCGCCAGTATCCTGGGCGACGGCAGCATCGTGCTGATTCTCGACGTCACGGCCTTGAGCCGCCGCCTCACGCAGGCCGCCGAGCTGCAGGAGCGTGAACCCCCGCAGGCGGACACCCGCACCTTTGCCATGGTGGTGGACGATTCCATTACCGTGCGGCGCGTGACTCAGCGCCTGCTGGAACGCTTTGACATGCGCGTGTTGACCGCCAAGGACGGCGTGGATGCGCTCGCGCTTTTGCAGGAGAACCATCCAGACGTCATGCTGCTGGACATCGAGATGCCGCGCATGGACGGCTACGAACTCGCGCAACACATGCGCAATGACGGGCGCTTCAAGGATGTGCCGATCATCATGATCACGTCGCGTACCGGCGAGAAGCACCGCAACCGCGCACTCGAGATCGGCGTCAACAAATACCTCGGCAAGCCCTTCAAGGAAAACGAGTTGCTGGAAACCATCCAGGAACTCGTGGGGCGCTCGCGCCCGCAGCCCGGCCGCCGGAAGTGAGTGCGCATGCCACAAGCGCTTGAAGAACTGTACAGTCTGCTGATCCCGCTGGCCGGCGACAAACTCATTCTGCCGCGCCTGTCGGTGGCCGAAGTCATGGGTTACGCGCGCCCGCTGCCGGTGCGCGGCTCACCCAACTGGCTGCTGGGTCTGACCACCTGGCAGGGCCAGGAAATCCCGCTGGTCTCCTTCGAGGGCCTGTGCGGGCGCAAGATTCCCGAGCGCGCCAATCGCACGCGTATCGTGGTGCTGTACAGCATCGGTGCGCACATGGACCCGCCGGTATTCGCGCTCATGACCCAGGGCTATCCCTATCTGGTGCGCGTCAACGCTTCGGTGCTGGGCACGGATGACGAGGACAGCTACAGCGATGACACTCCGGTACTGTGCCGCGTGCGCATGGCCAATGAACGCCCGGTGATTCCGGACCTGGAAGCCATCGAAGAAAAGCTGCTCAGCTCCCTGCCAAAACAGCGCGCCAGCGGCGCCGACGGCGCGCGCGATTCGAATTCCTAAACCAGATCTCCCCAACGAGCCTGCAGCAGACTCAGGGCCACCAGCGCGGCGGTTTCGGTGCGTAACACCCGTGGCCCGAGCTGCACCGCGGTGAATCCAGCGCGCTGCGCTGCGGCGATTTCAGTCCGGCTCAGCCCGCCTTCCGGCCCGACCAGCAATCGGACCTGATTGTGCGCCGGCGCGGCCAGCGCGCTCAGCTTGGCATCGGCAGCCGGATGCAGCAGCAGGCTCAATTCAGCGCACGCAGGTTCTGAGAGAATTTCATTGAGCGGCCGGGGCGTACCTACCGGCGGCACGCGCACCCGGCCGGATTGCTCGCAGGCGGCGATGACCAATTGCTGCCAGTGTTCGCGTTTGCGTGTGGCCTGTTTTTCGTCCAGCCGCACGACGCTGCGTTCCGTCAATACCGGGATGATTTCCGCGACTCCCAGTTCCACGGCTTTTTGCAGCGTGTAATCCATGCGTTCGCCGCGGGATATTCCCTGCACAAGCGTGATATGCAGGGGCGACTCGCTCACGGTGGGGTGTTCGTCCGCGATGCACACGCGCGCTTGGCGGTTTTCCGCGCCGTCGAGACGTGCTTCAAATTCACGCCCCGAACCGTCAAACAGCATGAGCGGCGTACCGGTCTTGAGCCGCAGGACCGTGAGCACGTGTTTGGAAGCGCCCGGCTCCAGCAGCAATGATTGCTGCGCCGCGAGTGGCTGGGGTGTGTAGATGCGGGGAATGCGCATGGCTTAGTGAAAGTGAGGGGTGAGGAGTCAGGAGTGAGGAGCAGAAAGCGATAAACCGCTTTTTGACAAGCGGTGGATCGAAACTACACTCTTATACGCCTCACGCCTCACGTGTCGCCAATTCGATGCCCTCCGCCGCGACCTGCGCCAGCAGCTGGATTTCATCCCGGGTAATCACGTACGGCGGCATGAAGTAGATTACGTCGCCCATGGGCCGGAGCAGCACGCCGCGTTTGAGTGCGTGTTGATAGACCCGGAGTCCACGGCGTTCCTGCCAGGGATAGGGTGCGCGGGCGTTCCGGTCCTTGACGATTTCGATGGCGAGAATCATGCCGTGCTGGCGGACTTCCCCAACATGCGGAAGGGCCGCGAGCGGTGCGGCCGCGTAGTGCATGCACGTGGCCAGGGCGCGGTTTTTCACGATCACGTCGTCGTCGCGGAAAATGTCGAGGGTGGCGAGTGCCGCGCGGCAGCCGAGGGCATTGCCGGTGTAACTGTGGGAATGCAGGAACGCGGTGAGCTCGGCGTAGTCGGCATAGAAGGCTTGGTAGATTTTGTCGTGGGTCATGACCACCGACAGCGGCAGGTAGCCGCCGGTCAGGCCTTTTGAGAGCAGCAGGAAATCCGGCGTGATCCCCGCCTGTTCGCAGGCGAACAGCGTGCCGGTGCGCCCGAAGCCCACGGCGATCTCGTCCGCGATCAGGTGCACGCCGTGGCGGTTGCAGGCGTCACGCAGCAGCTTGAGATACACCGGGTGGTACATGCGGAAATTTCCCGCACATTGCACCAGCGGCTCGAGAATCACCGCGCAGACTTCGTCGTGATGTTCGGCGAGCGCGCGTTCCATGTGCGCAAACATCCGGCGCGTATGCGCCTCCCAGCTTTCGCCGGACTCGCGATGGAAGCAATCCGGGCTCGGCACCGTGATTACATCCATGAGCAGCGGCTGGTAGGTGCGTTTGTAGAGCGGCTCGTCGCCCACTGCGAGCGCGCCCAGGGTTTCGCCGTGGTAGCTGTTGCTGAGGTTGATAAACCGGGTTTTTTTCTGCCGGCCGAGATTGCGCCAGTAGTGGAAGCTCATCTTGAGCGCCACCTCGACGGCCGAGGAGCCGTTGTCGGCGTAAAAGCAGCGCGTCAATCCGGGTGGCGCGATTTTCACCAGCCGCTCGGACAACTCCACCACCGCTTCGTGGCTGAAGCCCGCGAGGATCACGTGCTCCAGCGTTTGGGCCTGCTGCGCAAGCGCCGCGTTGATGCGCGCATTGGCATGGCCGAAGAGGTTCACCCACCAGGAGCTGATGGCATCGAGATAGCGCCGGCCCTCGAAATCCTCGAGCCACACGCCCTCGCCGCGGCGGATGGGAATCGGCGGCAGCCACTCGTGGTCCTTCATCTGGGTGCAGGGGTGCCAGAGCACAGCGAGGTCGCGGCGGACGAAGTCGGCGTTGGCGGACATGCGATTTTCTGGTGCGGGTGAGGTCGGCATTTTGCGCATTTGGCAAAATCCCGGCAACATGCGGGCATGGGTAATCGCACCGGCAACGCGCCTGTTGGACCCGGGCGGGTGGATGCGCTCGCGGGCCTGATTGAAGGCGCGCGCTACAGCCCCTCGCCGCATTGCGATGCGCGGCCGCCGGGCACCGCGATTGACCTGCTCGTGATCCACGGCATCAGCCTGCCGCCGGGCGAATTCGGCGGGCCGTGGATCGAGCACCTGTTCCTCGGCAGCCTGCCCCTGGAGGCGCATCCTTATTTCCGGCAGATCGCCAATCCGCGGGTGGCCTCGCATCTGCTCATCCGCCGCGACGGCGAGTTGCGGCAGTTCGTGCCATTCACGCGCCGTGCCTGGCATGCCGGCGTTTCCGGGTTCCAGGGCCGGGCGGCATGCAACGATTTTTCCATCGGGATCGAGCTGGAGGGCACCGACCACGTGGCTTATGCCGACGCACAATATGCCGAACTGGCCCGGGTCAGCCGGGCGTTGATGCATGCCTATCCCGGCATCACACCGGCGCGCATCGTGGGGCACGCGGACATCGCGCCAGGACGCAAGACCGATCCCGGTCCGGCCTTCGACTGGGCGCGCCTGCGCGCCGAGCTTGCGTAACGGCGGGCGGACGGTTTTACTAGGCGCATGAGCTTTCTTGCCTTGCTGGTCAGCCTGCTGCTGGATCTAGCCCTGCGCCATCTCGAGCACCTGCGCGGACCGCGCTGGTTTCGCGCGTATTTCGAAAGCCTGGGATTTCTGACGCAGGCCGCGGATTTCTGGCGTGCGGGCTTCGGCGTGCTGGTGATCGTGCTCGTGCCTACGATCGTGACCCTGTTCATCGGTCATCTGCTGAATCACATCTGGGGCGGGCTCGGCTTTGCGTTCGCGGTGCTGATCCTGCTGCTCACCCTGGGACCGCAGGATTTGCACGCCCAGGCCGACGCCTACATCGCGGCGGTGCGCGCCGGCAACACGGGCCGCGCCGAGGAACTGGCGCGCGCCTTGTTGCGTGCCAAGCCGCCGGCGGAACCGGCCGCCTGTTCGGAGGCCATGACGCACGCGGTGTTTTCCGAAGCCAACGAGCGGCTGTTCGGCATCCTGTTCTGGTTCGCGCTGCTCGGGCCGGCGGG
>DATEJV010000204.1:0-4754 GCA_035277745.1 Gammaproteobacteria bacterium
GTTGAGCACCAGCTTGCCGTCCTGGGCATAACCCGCGGGCACCTGCACGCCCGCGACACCCGTATCCACGACGATATGCGGCGTATGGCCGCTGTCCACGATCCATTGGTACATGGCGCGCAACAAATAGGGCTTGCGGGAAAGCATGGGCAACGCCGGTGTGTGCGCTGAATCGGCCCGGCCGGCACCGTTCAGATGTCGTCGCGCATTTCGCGCTCGGCTTCGGTGAGGCTGGATTTGAACGCCGGCCGGTGAAACAGGCGCTCGGCGTATTTTTGCAAGGCCTTGGCTTGGGCGGGAATGTCGATTTCATAGCGCGGCAGGCGCCACAGGATGGGCGCCAGGCTGCAATCCACCAGCGAGAACTCGTCGCTCAGGAAAAACGGTTTGGCGGCAAATGCATCGGCGGCCGACAGCAAACCCTCGCGCAGCAGCTTGCGCGCGCGCATGTGCGGCTTGCCGGGGGAACGCTCGATGTCGTCCACCAGCGCGTACCAGTCGCGCTCGATGCGGTACAGTGCCAGGCGGAAGCGCGCGCGCGCCACCGGGTCCACGGGCATCAACGGCGGGTGCGGGAAGCGTTCGTCCAGATATTCCATGATGATGCGCGGCTCGTAGAGCGCCAGTTCGCGGTCCACGAGCGTGGGCACGCTGTTGTAGGGATTGAGTTCCAGCAGGTCCTCGGGCAGCTTGCTGCCTTCGATGTTGACGATGTCCATGGCAATGCCCTTCTCCGCGAGCACCAGGCGCACGCGGTGGCAATGGGGGTCCGTGGCACGGGAATACAAGGTCATGGCAGTAGGGGTGTGTGCAGGAGCCAGCTCTTCCGAATGCGCTTGCGGACGTGTCATGTCAGGAATCCACGTGGCGGCATCAATGTACTTTTTTCCAGATCTCGCGCTTCAGCAGATACGCAATGATGAAAAACACCACCAGGAAGCCGATGACCCGCAGGCCGAGCGTGAGACTGGTGAGCTTGACCGGATCGCCCATGTAGGCGAGGAAATTGGTGATGTCGCGGACAGTCTTGTCGAACTCGGCCGGCGTCATTTTGCCGGGCGTGACCTGCTCGAAGTGGTCAAATACCTGATAGCTGCTGCCGTCGGGGTTCTTGACCGTGGTGAATACCGCGCGTTGCGTCCCCTGCAGTTCCCACAGCACGTCCGGCATGGCGACGTGCGGGAATACCGCGTTGTTGACGCCGGTGGCGCTCTTGGGGTCGAGATAGAAGGATTTCAAATACGTGTAGATCCAGTCGTCGCCGCGGATGCGCGATTCCAGCGACAGGTCCGGCGGCGCCACGCCAAACCACTTGACCGCATCCGTCTCCGGCATGGCGCTGATCATGGTATCGGTGACCTTGCCGCCCCCGAACATCAGATAGCTCTCGAGTTGCGGGTCGCTGAGGCCCAGATCGTGGCCAACGCGGTTGTAGCGCACGTACTGGGCCGAGTGACAACCCATGCAGTAGTTCACGAAGAACTTTGCGCCACGCTGCAAGGACGCGGTGTTGCTCACGTCCACGTTGGCGGCCTGCAGTTTTACGCCTTCGTCCTGGGCGCGCGCCGCCAGCGGCACCAGCGCCAACAGCAGTGCGAAAATGATGATGTGCTTCATTCGGCCGCCACCCCCACCTGAGTCCCGTGCCGCGCTTTGGTACGCACACGCTCCGGCACCGGCTTGGGCTGCATGAGCCTGGGCATGGCCGCCGGCCCCAACAGGAAAATCACGCAGTAGCCGAACGGAATCAGCCATGACCACATCTTGAGGTGCGCAATGCTCGGCACCCAGCTGATCCAGTCGAGCGCCGAGATGATGAGCATCACCACCACGAAGGTGCTGACCAGGAAGGCGCGCGAGCGCGGCCTGGAATAAACCCACGCGGCCACGAAGAACAGGAAGTAGAGCTCCGAAAGCCGCTGACCGATCTCCGCCCAGAACAGCGTGGCCAGTTGCATGCCGATGTAGCCGAGCACCAGGAAAGTCACGCCGAACAACACCAGCACCCAGCGGTACAGCGGACCGCGGTAGCGGATGGACTTCACTGGATTGCGGTCCAACCACGGCAGGAAAAACAGGATCACGATGGCCACCAACAGCGCCAGCGCTCCCAGATCCTTGTTCGGGATGGAGCGCAGGATCGCGTAGTAGGGTCCGAAGTACCACAGCGGATGGATGTCGGGCGGCGTCTTGAGCGGATTGGCAGGCTCGAAATTGGAGGGTTCCAGGAACAGCCCGTGCATGCCGGGCGCGAAGAAAATGATGGCGGAGAAGATCGCGATGAACACGATCACGCCGCAGATATCCTTCATGGTGTAGTAAGGGTGGAACGGGATGCCGTCGAGCGGAAGGCCGGTGGCCGGGTCCTTGTGCTTCTTGATCTCCACGCCGTCGGGATTGTTGGAGCCGACTTCGTGCAGCGCAATGAGGTGGAACAGCACCAGGCCGAGGATCACCAGCGGCACCGCCACCACGTGCAGCGCGAAGAAGCGGTTCAGGGTGATGCCGGAAACGCCGAAATCGCCCTTGATCCAGGTTTCGATGGTGTTGCCGATGCCGGGAATCGCGCCGAACAGCGAGAGGATCACGTTCGCGCCCCAGTAGGACATCTGCCCCCAGGGCAGCAGGTAGCCCATGAAGGCCTCGGCCATGAGCGCCACGTAGATAAGCACCCCGAAGATCCAGATGAGTTCGCGCGGCTTCTTGAACGAGCCGTACATCACGCCGCGGAACATGTGCAGATACACCACGATAAAGAACATCGAGGCGCCCACCGAATGCATGTAACGCAGCAGCCAGCCCCAATTGACATCGCGCATGATGTATTCCACCGAGGCAAACGCGCCCGCGGCCGAAGGCTGGTAGTTCATCGCCAGAAAAATCCCGGTGAGGATCTGGTTGACGAGAATCAGGAGCGCAATGGAGCCGAAGAAATACCAGAAGTTGAAGTTCTTGGGCGCGTAGTACTCGGCGACGTGTTTCTTCCAGGTTGACGACATCGGGAAGCGCGCGTCTATCCATTCGCGCAGACCGTGCAGCCAGCCGCCGGTGACGTCCAGGTAGTCGCGTTTCAGCTTCGGTTCTTCATTGCTCATCGAATCCCGCTCCCGGAATGTTCAGGACTGCCCGGTGCTCACCACACCAGCGGCTCGGTCCAGGTGGAATGCGAGCCCACCGGGTCTTCACCGATGCGGATGACCTTGTCGTTCACATAGCGGTGCCGCGGCACCGGCAGATTCAGGGGCGCCGGCACGTTCTTGAACACGCGCCCCGCCAGGTCATAGAGCGAACCGTGGCAGGGACAATGGAATCCGCCCGGCCAGGTGGGGCCGACGCTCGGGTCGCCCGGTTGCGGCACATACAGCGGCGAGCAGCCCAGATGCGTACAGATACCCACCACCACGAACAGCCCGGGCTTGATGGAGCGCCAGCCGTTCCTGGCATACGCGGGTTGCTGGGGTTCGTCGGAATCCGGGTCGCGCAGCAGCGGGTCATTCTTGGGCAGTTCGGCCAGCGCCGCCTGCCCGCGTTGCACCACCCACACCGGCTTGTTGCGCCACACCGCCTTGATCATCGCCCCCGGCTCGATCTTGCTGTAGTCAATATCCGTAGGGCCGCCGAGCGCCAGCGCCTTGGCGCTGGGGTTCATGGAGGTGACGAAGGGCACCGCAGTGACACATACCCCGATGGCGCCCACCACGACGGTGGCAACGGTGAGGAAATGGCGTTTGCTCTGGTCTATTTCGTCGCTCATTCACCCCGCTCCGTACAACTCATGCGCCGCAGCCCATGGGCGGCCGGCCCGTGGGGCGGAAGAATCGGCTGGAATACTGAAAGAGTGCAGCATTATACACAGCCGCTTTGCGGCCCCGCCAGTCTGCACATCCCGGGCTGACCTGCCCGCGGCCGCGTGTTAGCGTATGCGGATGCGGACTTTGACGGATGCCCTGTCCTTCGCGCTGCGCGCGGTCGTGGTCGGCCTGGCGATTGCGTTCGTGGTCGTGTATTTCCATCCATCGCTGCTCACCGGTCCGGGCCGGCTTGCGCCCTATGGTGACGCCGGTTCGTATGCCTCCGCGGTAGCCGCCTCGTCCACATCGGTGGTGAACGTCTTCAGCGCACGGCGTACGCGCGCCCCGCAACTTCCCGGCGCGCCGTTCGAGCGCGGCGATTTCGACAACCTGCCGCCGCGCGTGCGCACCCAGACCAGCCTGGGTTCCGGGGTGATCGTCAGCCCCGACGGCTACATCCTCACCAATTACCACGTCATCAGCGGTGCCGAAGCCATTCAGGTGGGGCTATCCGACGGTCGCAGCGCGCCGGCGCGGGTGGTAGGCGTGGATCCGGACACCGACTTGGCGCTCATCAAGATCGGTCTCGCGCACCTGCGGCCCATAGAGATGGGGCGCTCGGACGATCTGCACGTGGGCGACGTAGTGCTGGCCATCGGCGATCCCTATGGGGTCGGCCAGACCGTGACTCACGGCATCGTGAGCGCTCTCGGCCGCAGCCAGCTGGGCCTGAGCACCTTCGAAAACTTCATCCAGACCGATGCATCCATCAACCCCGGGAACTCCGGCGGGGCGCTGGTCAATGTGCACGGCCGGCTGGTGGGCATCAACACCGCGCTGTTCTCGCCGAACGGCGGCTCCACCGGCATCGGCTTCGCCATTCCCGTGAACCTGGCACGCGGCGTCATGCAGCAGCTCATTGCCTACGGACGCGTGCGCCGCGGCTATCTGGGCGTCGAGCCG
>DATEJV010000205.1:0-13876 GCA_035277745.1 Gammaproteobacteria bacterium
CATAGCCATCATCCGCAAGCATGACCAGCCGAAACCCGTGCTCATGAAGCGCTTCAAATTGAGCGACGCGCAAACCGAGGCGATTCTGGAAACCAAGCTGCGGCATCTCGCCAGGCTCGAGGAAATGAAGATCAAGGGCGAGCAAAAGGAACTTGCAAAAGAGCGCGAGGTCCTGGAAAAGATCCTCGGCTCCAAGGCGAAGCTCAAGAAATTGGTGCGCGACGAGCTGGCGGCAGATGCGGAGACTTACGGGGATAAGCGCCGTTCGCAGCTGGTCGAGCGCGCGCCCGCGGCTCAGGCGATTGACGAAACCCAGTTGCTGCCCACAGAGCCCACCACGGTTATTCTGTCCAAGGCGGGCTGGGTGCGGGCCGCGAAGGGTCACGAACTCGATCCGCGTACGCTGAGTTACAAGTCGGGCGACGGTTTTCTGGCGGCCGCTTACGGCAAGAGCAACCAGCCGGCGGTGTTCCTGGATTCCACCGGCCGCGCCTACACGCTGCCGGCGCATTCGCTGCCTTCGGCCCGCAGCCAGGGCGAGCCGCTTACCGGCCGGCTCACACCGCCGGCGGGCGCGGGTTTTGCGGGCGCGCTGATCGGCGAGCCCGAGGACCGCTGGCTGGTGGCAAGCGACGCCGGTTACGGATTCGTGGTGAAGCTCGGCGAACTCGTGTCCCGCAACCGCTCCGGCAAAACGACGCTGCGGCTGCCCAAAAATGCGCGCGTGCTGGTGCCTGCGCCGGTTCAAAACATGAAAAGCGATCTCCTCGTGGCCGTGAGCAGCGCGGGACATATATTGGTATTTCCGGTGAAGCAACTGCCGGAGCTGGCGCGCGGCAAGGGCAACAAGATCATGGGCATTCCCTCGAAGAAGGCCGTCAGCCATGAGGAATACATGCCGGCCGTTACCTGTGTGCCGGAAGGCGAGGCGTTGGTGATTGTCTCCGGGCAGCGTCACATGACGCTGTCAGCCAAAGAACTGAAGGAGTACGCGGGTGAGCGGGGCCGCCGCGGACTGAAATTGGCGCGCGGCTGGCGCGCGGTGGAAGCTCTGTATCCGGAGTCAAGAATGCCGGGGAAGGGCGGCGGCTGAAGAGCGGAATCGCGGCGGAGACCGCCGCTCCCATAATTCCCACAAATTCCATCGCGGCGAATATCGCCGCTCCCACGCCTGCACTGTTAATACGCGGTCTTGGCCGCGAATCAGATCAACCGGTGACCGCACGCGTAGGCGTGGAATCCGCCATGACGACTTCCGGTTCCTGCACGTAATTGCCCTGGATGTATTCGATGCCAAGCTGGTAAAGCATGGCCATGGTTTCCGGCTTTTCCACTTTTTCGGCCACGGTGTGGATTTTCAGCTCGTTGGCGCGTGCCACGAATTTCTTGGTCAGGTTGCGCTTATCCTCTTCGGTCGCCAACACCGCGATCAGGCTGCCGTCAATCTTGATGTAGTCCACGTGGCGGATCAGTCCCAGGGTGTGCAGCGAATTCTGACCCAGGCCGAAGTGTTCGAGCGCAAAACCGCATTTCAGGCGATGCGCGGCTTCCGCCAGCGCGCGCGTATCGGTAATGTATTTCTCCGCGGATTTTTCCGAAATCTCGAATACCAGATCGCCGGCGGGCAAAGTCGCGCTCTTGAGCAGCTTGTCCAGCCACGGAAACAGACTCTTGTCGGTCAAGGACTGATCCGACAGCCGCACGAACAGGCGTGCAGTGTGGTTCAGCTTGGCGCGTTCCACAATCATGGCGAGACTGCGTTCCACGACCCAGCGATCGACAGCTCCCATCATGCCGACGCGCTCCGCAGCCGGGAGAAAATCCTTGTTCGGAATCTCGTTATTGTCCTCGTCGCGCATGCGGATGAGCATGTCCAGCGCTTCGGTGGCGTCGCCCGTCAGGCTGGCGATGGATTGGTACGCCAGCATGAAGCGGTTGGTCTTGAGCGCCTCGATGATGCGGCGTTTCCATTCGGTATCGGTGGCTTGGCCTTGTGCATCCACCTTGGCGGGCGCCCAGGCGGCCACGGAACCGCCCTCGGCCAGGCTGGCCTTGGTGTGCGCTTCTTTGGCGTGCATCAGCGCCTGCTCGGCATCACGGTTGTGCTCGTCCAGCATCACGTAGCCGATGCTGCAGCTCATGCTGGTGGATTTGCCCATGGACTCGAAGATGCGCGCGCCGACGGCAACGTGGAGTTTCTCCGCCGCATCCGAGATGTCTTTGAGTTTGGGACGGGTCATGATGACCGAAAAATCGGTGCCACCGAAGCGCGCCACGATGTCATCGCGAGCAACGCTGGAGCGCACCAGGTCCGCCAGGCCCTTGATAATGCCGTCGCTGGCAATCATGCCGACCTTGTCGGTGACCTGCGAAAAATTGTTGGGTTTGATGTACAGGAGTGCGGACAGTGCCGGGCCCTTGTTCTTGGCCAGCTCCTGGCGCAACACTTCAATGAAGTGCACGCGGTTGATGAAGCCGGTAAGCAGATCCAGGTTGCGCGCGGCGGTGAGCTGCTGCACGCTGGCCGCGAGCTTCTGGGTAAGCAGATCGATCTGTGCCTGCGCCTGTGCGTGGGGCTGGCCCGGTGCCTGGGCCTGCACGCCGCCGTCTTTGCTCTCGCTGCGCACGGAGAGCTCCAGTGCCGGTTCGCCGTCGAACTCCGCGTTCGCAATTTGCAGCGTGATTTTCAGCGCCTTGCCGGCGGCATGCTTGGCGTGCAGAGGCAGCGGTTTGACGGCATGGCGCTTGCCGGCCAGTTTGAGCGCGTCTTTGAGCGTGGCCTGGGCCTCGCCTGCGAAAAGTTCCAGCACCGGCTGGCCTACGATCTGTCCGCTGGAGTTGTAACCGAAAAGTTCGAGGAACGCAGGGTTCACATTTACCAGGATGCCGTCGCTTACGTAGGCAATGGCATTCTTGGTATCGCGCATCACGAGGTTGATGCGCTTTTCATATTCCTTGAGGGTCAGGCCCTTCTGTTCGAGATCGCGTGCCAGCGTCAGCACTTCGAGTTCGCGCGATACCACCGCGCGCACGTGTTCAGGCTGCTGGACGGACACCAGATCGCGTGCACCGCTGTCGATGATTTCCGCCACCAGTTCCGGCTGCGTAGTGTCGCTGAGTGCAATCACCGGTACGTTGGGCAGTGCCATGTCGCGCAGCTTGACGACATCCTTGAAAGAAGCGCCCGGTACGCTCATGGAGCAAAGAATCAGATCGGGACGTTGTGCTTTTACGCTTTTTTCCGCGCTTTCCATGTCCGCAGCCCACAGCGGCTTCACCGGATAGCCGGCCTTGCGCAGCGTGCTGTTGAGCTGCTCCGCTTCATTTTCGGAAGCGGTAACGATCAGGACGGGCAGTGCGTTCCGTGGCGACAAGGCGCAGTCCTCAATTTTCAGGCGCAGGGGACAGCAAAAGTTTAAGCGTTATGACAACCGAGTGCACGCCGGCGGTCAAAAGGAGGTCAATGGCATCTTGGCGGGGGCGCCAGGAACCTCGCGCACCAGTCGCGGCACCAGATAGCCCGGCAGCCGCGCCCGGAGTTCGCGCGCGATTTCCCGGGCCCTGCTGTCCGGCACGTCAAAGTGGGCGGCCCCCCGCACGCGATCCAGCATGTGCAGATAGTAGGGGATAACCCCCGCCGTGAACAGTTGCTGCGACAGCTCGGCCAGCACCTCGGCCGAATCGTTGACGCCTCTGAGCAACACCGACTGATTGAACAGTGTGACGCCGGCGTCCTGCAACTTCCTCAAGACCTCGGTTACCTCGGCATTCAGCTCGCGCGCGTGGTTCACGTGCACCACCACGACCTTGCGCAAGCGGCAGTTGCGCAACCAGGACAGCAGCTCGGCGTCCACGCGCGCAGGCAATACGATGGGTTGACGGGTATGAATGCGCAGGGTGCGCAGCTGCGGGATCTCCTGCAGGCGTGACACTAGGTCCGCCAATATCCGGTCGCTCAGGGATAACGGATCGCCGCCGCTCAGGATGACTTCCGAAATGCCGGCATCACTCCTTATATATTGCAGTGCGGGCTGCCAGCCTGCGGTGCGCGCGCTTTCTTCGGCGTAGGGGAAGTGGCGCCGGAAGCAATACCGGCAGTTGACCGCACAGGCGCCGGTGACAATCAGCAGCACGCGGCCCTGATATTTATGCAGTACGCCGGGTACGGCGCGGCTCGGCATATCGCCCACCGCGTCGTGGATAAAGCCGGGTTGCGGTTCCAGCTCCGCATCCAGCGGCAGCACCTGGCGCAGCAGCGGATCGAAGGGATCGCGTTTGCGCATGCGCGCTACGAAACTGCGCGGCACGCGCAGCGGGAATTCGCGGCTTGCGGCGCGCGCCGGTTCCAGCAGCGACGCATCCAGTTCCAGCAGGTGCAGCAATTCGGCCGGATCGCTGACCGCAGCGGCGAGTTCAGTTTGCCATTGGGAAGCCATGAGCGTGATTCGGTTCCGGGAGACTGCCTCTGGGGAGGCGTTGGTTGTATGATGGCGCCCCTTTGGGGCGGCACGGGCCGTCATTTTGCACTCAGTTTGGCGGAAAAAAAATGGCAAGCTACAGCACCAGCGAATTCAGGGCCGGCCTCAAGATCATCATGGACGGCGATCCCTATAACATCGTGGAAAACGAATTCGTCAAACCCGGCAAGGGCCAGGCCTTCAATCGCGTGAAAATCCGCAACCTGCGCACCGGCAAGGTGCTGGACCGCAATTTCAAGTCCGGCGACACGGTAGAAGCGGCGGACGTCAGCGACATGGAATTCCAGTATCTCTACAGCGACGGCGAGATGTGGCATTTCATGAACCCGGAAAACTACGAGCAGCTCGCGGCCGACAAGACCGCCATGGGCGACGCCGGCAAGTGGCTCAAGGGTGAGGAGGTGTGCATCATTACCCTGTGGAACGGCCGGCCGCTGTCGGTGCAGGCGCCGGTATTCGCCACGCTCAAGATCACCCACTGCGAACCGGGTGTGCGCGGCGACACGGTGAGCGGCGCCACCAAGCCGGCGACGGTGGAGACCGGCGCCACGGTGCAGGTGCCGCTGTTCGTGAACGAGGGGGAGATCATCAAGGTGGATACGCGCACCGGAAAATATTCGGCACGCGTGAAGGAATAGACCTGCCGTTGGTCATTTTTGTCTGATGAGAGCAATTGGTTTGCAGTCAATATCCATATCCATTCCCTCCTTTGAAAAAGGAGGGTCAGGGAGGATTTTCTGAAGGTTCAAAATCCCCCTCGATCCCCCTTTACAAAAGGGGGAGAAGACTGGAGGCCCACCGCGAGCCTTGCTAGTCTCCGGCTGCGTGCCGAACTGCTGAAAAAAATCCGCACGTTCTTCGAGGTGCGCGGAGTGCTGGAGGTGGATACACCGGCGCTGTCGCGGGCCGCGGCCACGGATCGGCATCTGGCCAGTTTCCGCGTCGAGGGTGCGAGCGGCACCCGTTTCTATCTTCACACCTCGCCGGAATTTCCCATGAAGCGGCTGCTGGCCGCCGGTTCGGGCGACATCTGGCAGCTCTGCAAGGTATTTCGCGAAGGTGAAGCCGGCCGCTTGCACAATCCCGAATTCACTCTTGTTGAATGGTACCGACTGGGCTTTGACCCACGCCGCCTGATGCGTGAAGTGCATGAGCTGCTGGCCGAGCTGCTGCCGGCGGTGTCAGCCGCGGCCGAATACCTGAGCTATCGTGAAGCGTTTCAGCGGCATGCCGGTCTGGATCCATTCAATTGCGGGCAACAGGACTGCATGCGTGTGCTGCAGGATTCCGGCCGGCAGGTTCCTCCCGAAAGCGACCTGGACCAGGACGGCTGGTTGGATCTGGTGGCGGGCGAGCTGGTTTATCCCGAGCTGGGTCGGCAGGGACTGGCCTTTATATATGACTATCCCACGAGTCAGGCGGCGCTGGCACGCGTGCGCGCAGGCGATCCCGCCGTGGCGGAACGTTTCGAGGTGTTTTTTCGTGGCATCGAACTTGCCAATGGCTTTCACGAATTGCTGGATGCCGCGGAGCAGCGCCGGCGCTTTCAGGCGGATCGTGATTATCGGCGCAGCCACGGCCTGCCGGAGGTGCCGCTCGATGAAAACCTGCTCGCCGCCCTCAAGTCCGGATTGCCGGATTGCGCGGGTGTGGCGCTGGGCCTGGACCGCGTGCTGATGCTCGCGGCACGCGCGCAATCCCTGGATGAAGTCATCGCGTTTCCGTCGAGCCGCGTCTGATTTTCCGCCAGCGGCTCAGCAGCGCCGCATAAATCAGCATGTTGATGACGATGACCAGACTGCCCAGTGCCAATTGGACATGTGCGGTCAGGTGGGCCGGATACAAAATGGGCATGAGGTAATGGGTCACGAAATCGCCGCGGTAGGCAGCCAGACCCGCGCGCTCGCGCAGCGCATCTTCGAGGTAGGTGAGCGGACAGATCCAGTGGGTGAACTCCACGAGCGCGCCCCAGACGATGGCCGGCAGGTGCAGGAATACCAGCCACCAGCGCAGCCACAGCAGCAATCCACCCGCGACCACGAAGATCACGAAGGCGAAGTGGACGACCACCACCAGGTCGGACAACAACAGATACAGCAACGCGATGTCTACCGGAAACGCACGTAATCATTGTGCGGCGTAGAATAGCGGTCGCGCAATCGCCTGCGATCCAGAACCGGCATGTTTGAACTCAAAAGCATTACTGTAGAAGACAAGCCCGCGCTGTACGCGGAGCTGGTACGGCAGGCGCAGGGTCTGCTGCACGGTGAGCGTGACCTGATCGCCAACGCCGCGAATTTCTGCGCGTTGCTGTATTACAGCCTGCCGGACGTGAATTGGGCGGGTTTTTATTTCCTCAAAGACGGTGAGTTGGTGGTCGGCCCGTTCCAGGGCAAACCCGCGTGCGTGCGCATCGCCCTGGGAAAAGGCGTGTGCGGAAAAGTGGCGCAGCAACGCACCTCCATCGTGGTGCCGGACGTCAACCAATTTCCCGGCCACATATTCTGCGACGGCGCTTCGCTGTCCGAAGTCGCGGTGCCGCTGATCAAGGACCACAAAGTGCTGGGCGTGCTGGATGTCGACAGCCCCAGACTGTCACGGTTTGACGAGGAAGACCGCGCGGGATTGGAAAAACTGGCGGAGACATTTCTCGGCGCGGTTTGACCGGCTGACGCATGCCGGGTATGCAATTTTTCTGGCAGCCGCGGTCACCCGACCGTGATTCCGGAAATTCGCGGCAAGGCGCCGCTGTTAAGAGTCATCGCGACCTGGAGGTCGCGCCTGCAAAATCATTGTTTATAGCAGCGTGCCGATGCGCTGCCCCATGCGCACGACGCTGCCGGGTGAAAGTTCGCGTTGCCAGCGCACGCGGTCGGCCGCGAACAGCAGAATCACCGTGGAGCCCATGTTGAAGCGTCCCAGTTCCGCGCCTTTGGCCAGTTCCAGCCGGTTGTCGAGATAGTCCCAGGAACGCAACACGCGGCCGCGCGGCGGGGTGATTTCGCCGGCCCACACCGTTTCAATGCTGCCGACGTTGAGGGCGCCTACCATGACCACGGCCATGGGGCCGACCGCGGTGTCGAAGATCATGGCGACGCGCTCATTGCGCGCGAACAGTCCGCGCACCGTACGCGTGGCCGCCGGGCTGACGCTGAACAGCCGGCCCGGCACGTGCAGCATGCGCAACAGAGTGCCGTCCACGGGCATGTGGACACGGTGATAGTCCTTAGGTGAGAGATAGAGCGTCATGCATGCGCCCGCGGCGAATTTTCCCGCCACCACGGTGTCACCGCCCAGCAACTCGCCCAGGCTGAAACTCCGGTCTTTGGCCTGCACAGCGCGCTCACCGGTGATATTCCCGAGCTGACTCAAGGTGCCGTCCACCGGACAGGCAATGGCATCGGGTTCAGCGGTCACCGGGCGCGCGCCGGCGCGCAGCGCACGTGTGAAGAACGCATTGAAGGTCGGATAGGCGGTGATATCGGGGACCGCGGCCTCACCCAAGTCCACACCGAAGCGCCGGATGAATGCGCGGATCATCCAGTTCTTGATTCCGGCATGCTCGCGCCGGGTCAGCCAGTATGTGAAGCGCGAAACCGCGTGTTGTGGCAATGGATATTGCCAAGCGGACTTGAACCAATCAGCGAGCCGGGCTCTGGTCGCCACGCGCGTGCCGTCAGTCTGGTGGTGGGCTGCGCCTTATCGGCGCCAGGATGGTCAGCGAAGAACCGTCCGAGAATGTAAGGCTGAGCGTGACGAAGTCGCCGGCATAAAGAGTCTTGACCGGACGCGTGAGTACGAGGTGATCGCCGTCCGGGGCCAGCTTGACGCTGGCATGCGCGGCCAGCGTCAATGCTTTCACGGTGCGCGTGCCGTTCTGCAACGTGACCGCGCCGAAATCCTGGCTGGACGCGCGGTCCAGTACCAGCGCGCGGTCGGTCTGATTGGTGAGCGTCAGGTAACCGGCCATGACCTCGGTGCCCGGCGGAGCCTCGCGGATCCAGACATGGCTGGCATTGACCGACGGCCCATCCGCAAACACGCCGCCCGCAGCCAGCAACAGCAGCAATCCCAAAAATATCCGGCGATGTCGCATCAAAATGCTCCGCGTTGAACGCGGATGATGCGGTAGTCATTGGCCATATGCAATGCAATCACCAGCAAGCATGTGTGCAGGACGGTAACCGCACCTGGGGCTGCGGCGGCCCTGCGGGTCGGTACCGGTGAACCCCGTGTGCGCTGCGGGCGCCGGATTGAGCGCGCACCGGGTTCTGGGCCGCAACGGCATTGCACAGGGATTTTCTGGCGTGCATGCGGAAATTATGCCACGCAAACTTTGCACACCGCCATTTCGATTATGATACGCGCCGGATGCGCGGGAGCCTGCAGTGGAGCAATTCGAGGATATCAGCGGCAAGCTGCACACGCTGGCGGATTTCGTCCGCTGGGGTGCGAGTGCCTTTAGCCGCGCGCAATTGCATTTCGGTCACGGCAACAGCAACGCCGTGGACGAGGCGCTGAACCTGGTGCTGCACGGCGTCAAGCTCGATCACGACATTCCGCCGTGGCTGCTGGAAACCCGGCTGACCGAAGCGGAAAAGCGCGCCGTGTATGCCTTGTTGCGTGCGCGGCTGGAAACCCGCAAACCCAGCGCCTACATCACGCAGCATGCGCGTTTCGCCGGATTGGATTTTTATGTGGACGAGCGCGTGCTGGTGCCGCGTTCGCCGATTGCGGAATTGATCGAGAAGGGTTTCGAGCCGTGGATTGAGCCCGAACGCGTACGGCGCGTGCTGGACCTGTGTACCGGCAGCGGCTGCATCGCCATTGCGTGCGCGCGCGCGTTCCCGGAAGCGCAGGTGGATGCCAGCGATATTTCCGGTGATGCGCTCGAAGTGGCGCGCATCAACGTGGAAAAACTGCACGCACGCGGACAGGTGACGCTGCATCGCGCGGACGTCTTTCAGGGCTTGCCGGCGGCGCGCTATGACATCATCGTCAGCAATCCGCCGTACGTGGATGCCGAGGACATGGCGACTCTTCCCGAGGAGCATCGTGCGGAGCCCGTCTTGGGTCTGAGCGCCGGCGTGGACGGCCTCGATGTCGCGCGCCGCATCCTTGCGGGTGCGCCTGAATACCTGGCGCCGGGCGGCATTCTGGTGATGGAGGTCGGCAACAGCCGCTGGGCGCTCGAGCAGGCGTATCCCGCGGTGTCATTCACCTGGCTGGAATTTCAGCGCGGGCACGCGGAGGTGTTTGTGCTGGATGCGACGCAAGTGGGTGCCATCGCCAAGCAGAAAAAGCGGGCGTAACGTGTCCGGCAACAGTTTCGGCAAGTTATTCGTGATCACCAGCTTTGGCGAGAGCCACGGGCCCGCGCTTGGCTGCATCGTGGACGGCTGTCCGCCGGGCATGGAACTGAGCGCGGCCGACATCCAGCACGACGTGGACCGACGGCGCAGCGGGACTTCGCGGCATACCTCGCAGCGGCATGAAGCCGACCAGGTGGAGATCCTGTCGGGCGTGTTCGACGGCCGCACCACCGGCACGCCCATCGGACTATTAATAAGGAATACCGATCAGAAGCCCAAAGACTACGAAGCCATCAAGGAACAATTCCGGCCGGGTCACGCCGATTACACCTATTTGATGAAATACGGCCGGCGCGACTGGCGCGGCGGTGGGCGGGCTTCGGCACGTGAGACCGCGATGCGCGTTGCGGCCGGTGCCATCGCGCGCAAGTATCTGCGCGAGCGTTACGGCGTAACCATCCGTGGCTGGCTGGCGCAACTGGGTCCGCTGGTGCTGACGGTCACAGATTTTGAAGCGATAGATGCCAATCCATTTTTCTGTGCCGATCCCGGGCGCGTGCCGGAACTCGAAGAGTTCATGGATGCGCTCCGCAAGTCCGGCGATTCCACGGGTGCGCGCATCACCGTGACCGCCGCGGGCGTACCCCCCGGCTGGGGCGAACCGGTGTTTGACAAGCTGGACGCGGACATCGCCGGAGCCATGATGGGCATCAATGCGGTCAAAGGCGTGGAAATCGGCGCGGGTTTTGCCGCCGTCACGCACAAGGGCAGCGAACACCGCGACCAGATGACGCCGCAGGGTTTCCTGACCAACAACGCGGGCGGAATACTCGGCGGCATTTCCAGCGGTCAGGACATCGTGGTGAACGTGGCCGTGAAACCCACTTCGAGCCTGCGACTCCCGGCGCGCACCATCAATACGCGCGGTGCAGCGGCGGAAATCAGCGTGCACGGCCGGCATGACCCCTGCGTCGGCATGCGCGCCGTGCCCATCGTCGAGGCCATGCTGGCGCTGGTGCTCATGGATCATGCATTGCGCCAGCGCGCCCAGAATGCCGATGTGAGGCCGCCGCTCGCGCCGATTGCGGCGAAAACACGCTAAAATTCCGCGCGCAGGACGTGTAAATTTCCCGGAGCATCCGTGAAGACGTATGACGTGGCGGTGGTGGGGGCCACCGGCGCCGTAGGCGCCGCCATGCTGGAAATCCTGGCGGAACGGAAATTTCCGTTCGGCCGCGTATATGCGGTGGCCAGCGAGCGTTCCGCCGGCAAGCGCGTGGATTTCAACGGCGCGCAGCTCAAGGTGGAGCCGCTCGCGAGCTTTGATTTTTCCAAGGCCCGGATCGGGCTGTTTTCCGCCGGCGCCAGGGTGTCGGCGGAATATGCCCCCAAGGCCGCCGCCGCCGGGTGCGTGGTGATCGACAACACTTCGCATTTCCGGTACGAACCGGACATCCCGCTGGTGGTATCCGAGGTCAATCCCCAGGCCATCGCGCAGTATCGCAATCGCGGCATCATCGCGAATCCCAACTGTTCGACCATGCAGATGCTGGTGGCGCTCAAGCCCATCCACGATGCCGTGGGCATCGAGCGCATCAATGTGGCCACCTATCAATCGGTATCCGGCGCGGGTGCGCGCGCCATCCGGGAACTGGCGGAGCAGAGCGCACGCCTGCTCAATGGCCAGCCGCTGGAGGCGGGCACGAAATTCCCCAAGCAGATCGCCTTCAATGTCCTGCCGCACATTGACGAATTTCAGGATAACGGTTATACCCGTGAAGAGATGAAAATGTTGTGGGAGACCCGCAAAATTCTCGACGACGCATCCATCCGCGTGAATGCCACAGCGGTGCGGGTGCCGGTGTTTTACGGCCATTCCGAGGCCCTGCACATCGAAACCCGTGAGAAAATCAGCGCCGCACGTGCGCGGACGCTGCTGCAGGCGGCGCCCGGAGTGGAGGTTCTCGACGAGCGTCAGGCCGGCGGCTACCCCACAGCCGTGACCGAAGCCGCGCACCGCGACGCGGTGTTCGTGGGACGCATCCGGGAGGATCTGTCCCATCCGCGGGGGCTGGATTTGTGGGTGGTGGGCGATAACATCCGCAAAGGGGCCGCTTTGAACAGCATCCAGGTGGCTGAATTGTTGGTAAAAAGCTATTTATAAGCTATAGTTAGCCCGGTTTTGTAAAGAGCTATCTGAGCTTTAGACTCGAACCCGGCCCCCGCATGGGTCGGCGTGGCAAGGGCAGGTTGGGGAGAGAGCATGAGTAAAAAGCTTGTGTTTGTCTTGGCCTTGGCGCTGACCGCGGTGCCTTTGGCAGCCAACGCGCTCGGCTTGGGCGAAATCAAACTCAATTCCGCACTGAACCAGCCCTTGAGCGCTGACATTGCGGTGGTGAGTGCGGCCCCCGACGAAATCAGCAGCCTGCAGGTGAAGCTGGCAAGCGCCGCGCAGTTCAAGCAGGCCGGCATCCCGATGGCCGACGTGCTCAGCAAGCTGCAATTCAAGGTGATGCCGGGCCCCAATGGTACGGCGACTATCCACGTCTCCACCACCCAGCCATTCCGTGAACCATTCATGGATGTGCTGCTGGATGTCATCTGGGACAACGGCGAGCTGATCCGCGAATACACGGTTTTTCTGAATCCTCCGAATTTCGAATCTACCACGCAAGCCGCAACGACACCTGCACCCGCCACCACGGCGCCAGTGAGCGCTGCACCGGTTGTCGCGGCACCCGCGCCCAGCACCGTCACCCCTGCCGCCTCGTCGATAGCCAAACCAGTCGTCGCTGCACCCGCGGCGCGGGCACAGGCCGTTGCACCGCAGGCAACGGCGCCCCAGGCGGCGTCCGTAGTCACGGCCGCCCCCGGTAAAACCGAGCTGGGTGGCAATTACGGCCCGATTCATCGCGGTGAGACGCTGTCCGAGATTGCGCTCAAGTTGCATCCGCAAGGCGTCACGCTCAATCAGATGATGATTGCCATTTACCGCGCCAATCCCGAAGTGTTCATGCGCAACATCAATCTCATGAAAGCGGGATACGTGCTGCGCATACCCAGTGCGGACGACATTCAGGCGGTGCAGGTGGCGGATGCCAATACCGAAGTACGCACCCAGATTGCCGAGTGGCGCAGCCGCCGCGGCCTGGCTGGCACACATCCACGCGCGGGGGCACCGACCGCTGAACAACCGTCACTGACGCTGGTGGCGCCGTCGTCTGCGGCACAAACCGCTGAAAACCAGGTGCCGAGCGCCGGCAAGGGCGGCAGTGGCACGTCGGCGGCAAAGGGTACGGGCACAAGTCGTGCTGCGGCCGAGGCCACCGCTGTCAAGGCACCGATCGTGCTCGCGAGCAGCGGACTCGCGGCGCTGCAGGCGCAGGCGAGCAAGGAAAACAAGCAACCCGCCGGCACCAAGATCACACCGCTTGCGCCGCCACAGGCGCTGGGTACCAAGCCGCTGCCCAAAGCCAAGACGCCGGCTCAGCCCCTGCCGGCCGAATCCGGCGGATTACTGGGTTCGCTCAATCCCTACATCATCATTCCGCTGATCGTCATCGTGATCATCCTGATCATCGTCGGCCTGATCAGACGCAAGAAGCGTAATGCGCCACCGGCCAGCCGCAAACCCATCAAGTCCAGCGGCCGGGAGCCTGCGGTACCCGCTGCGGATTGGGGGAAGGAAGAGACCACGGGACTCAAGGATGTCACGGCGAAGCCAGCGGGTGGCAAACGCGGTGACACCACGGCATCGGCCAAAGCCGGGTCCGGTAGCGCACCCAAATCAGACGCCGCAGCCGGCGCAGCCACAGCGCATAAGCCCGGCGAGGGCGATGCCATTGCGGAATCCGATTTCCACATGGCTTACGGCTTGTACGATCAGGCTGCGGAAGTTCTGAAGAAAGGCCTGGCGCAGGACCCGTCGCGGCGCGATCTCAAGCTGAAGCTGCTGGAGGTGTATTTCAGCGCCGGCGATCGCGCTAATTTCGTCGCAGCGGCACGCGGTTTACGCCAGGAAATGGGTGCAACTCCCGGCCCGGATTGGGAAAAGATTGCGATCATGGGCCGTCAGGTGGCAGCCGA
>DATEJV010000206.1:0-6026 GCA_035277745.1 Gammaproteobacteria bacterium
TTAACCCGACCTCAGCATTATTCCTGATATAAGGTCGGTGATTCGTCGGCTCGCTACGCATCCAGCTCCGCTCGCCTGTCCGGGGTTTACATCCTTGTAAACCCGTTCGGAGCTTCGCTCCGAACCCACCCGTAGCCACCAATACCTACCGATTGTTTCCGGGAACGGAACTGCCGCGGTTCTATACCGACCTCAGCATTATTTCTGATATAAGGTCGGTGGATTCGTCGGTCAAATGCACGTCCTGTGCACTCAGCCTGTCCGATGCCGGCTTTCTGCCTGCCTATGCCGAACAATGCTCGGCGCGCACTCCAGCCGGCATTATTAAGACGTCCAACATTGATAATCCTTATACCCGGGAGTGTGCACCGGCTTCAGCTTGGCGATCGCTGCCGGGCTCTCGAGCTTCAACGTGTAGATACCATCCTCATAAATACAACATTGCGCACTGCATGACGGATTCATTCGAGCTTTTGCATCATGTTTTTATTGTGTTCATTCGTCAGCGGTACTCCATTATTGTCATAAAAAATATAGACTGCCGCCATCCCGGTTTTTACGGGCGGGGCAGTTATGCCTGTCATCATGGGCACTTGCGTGATAACAACATCTGGCGTATTTACCCCCGGTTTTTGGGTTATCACAAAAAAGGATGGATGCTCGGGGGTCGTACTCAAGGATATGGTGTCTGATCCACCGCGTCCATTCGTATATTCTCCAGTCAACGTCTGAAACCCTGCGGGCACATAAAACCAACTGCCGGTACCGGCGTGAACCGTTCCCACTAAGGGTCCAATATCTTTGGTTCCTTGATAAATGTTTACCCCTATGGTGGGCAGAAAAACCAATCCATGTGGGACGCGAATCGTGGGCAGTGGAGGGAAACATCCACTCAATATCAAGGCAACGAATAAAGTACCGATGAACCTTTTCATGGAATTACCTCCAAGGTCGTCTGACATGGGTGCTGGAACCCTTATCCGGGGGCATCGCGCAACCCACTCTTTTCAGGTAATCAAAACTTGGCCCATTTGAATTGACGCAGGATTGTTTCGCACCAGGATACGCTGCAGCGTGTTGCGTGACAATTTAACCGCGGTTTTGAAAAGAGCCGACACCATGAGTAATTGGTCTGATGGGATACGCAATTTCTCAGTCCAACTTCTCAATTAAAGGCCGGTAGTTCCTCGGCGCACGGCGCTGTTCGGCACAACTAAGGAAACCCTGTTTATTCCATTTCCCGTCATACCGGCGGACGCCGGTATCCAGCAAGAGATTGATTTTCCTGGATTCCGGCTCCCCGCCATCGCGGGGACAAGTTTCGCCGGAATGACGGTTTTTAAACATAAACGAATTAATCAGACCTTCCCTAATTCGTCCGGGGTTTACGGCCCTGAAAACTCGTTCCCAGCTTTGCTCCGTCGGCTCGCTACGCATCCAGCTCCGCTCGCCTGCCCTGGGCGTACATCCCTGTACACCCGCGCGAGGCTCTGCTTCGTGCCCTTTCCGCGTCACGTCCTCCTGCTCCGCAAAAAGTCCAGCCCGCCATTCGTGGCGGGCGCTCGCAGCAGTGTCGCTCGCCCGCAGCTACCGGATGCACGTCGTCGTGGGTGTCTTTTCCGGACTCCCGCGGCCGCACTCGCGGCTGTCAACGCTGCGCGTCGCCAGTCCCAAGATTGCATACCAGTGCATTCAGCAATGAGTTCTGCGCATCGTCCTGGCCCAGCACCCAGATCATGATGCCGCGCAAGTGCTCGCTGCGCGGTTTGCTTGGGGAGCCAGACTATACGTCCACTCCATGCGCACCTCAGGCTGTCATGCCAGTCATCGGGCGTCAGTTCCCGGTGTTTACCAAGGTGGCGCTATTCACCGAACCTCCCGTGATCTTGCTGAGATGCGGTGGCTTTTTGCCAGTCGCGGTGGATTCCCGCCGTGAATCAACGCGGCCAATCCTCGGGAAAACGCGCCAGGCGCTCGGCGCGGCGTTGCGCCGCGAGCGTCAATACGGCGTGTTTTTCGGTCGCGGTCATTTCCGACCAGCGACGGATCTCGTCCAGCGTGCGCCCGCAGCCGAGACATACCTCGTGTTCATCCAGGCAGCAGTTGCGCACACACGGAGACACCGCCGCGTCATTCATGATGATTCAACCCCGCCACCGCATGCGCATTTACGTGCCTGCAAGGCGCTCAGCGCAGTTGCAGTTCTTGCAGCAGGATTTCGCGCACGTCAATCTGCACGCTTTCAGGCTCAATGATTTCGTCGATGCCATACTTGCCAGACAAGCGACCTGACTCGACGTAAGCAAGATTCAGGGTGCGTCGCGGCATGAGCATCCGGCCTGCGGCGTCTTTTACCAGCAATACCGTGGGATGCAGGCGGCGCGTCTCGTCGGACGCCACGATGACGGCCAGTACTCCACTGCGCAGCCGCACCAGGGTGCCCAGCGGGTAGATGCCGATGAAGCGTATGAATTTTTCCACCAGGCTCTTGTCAAACTGGCCTGCTGAGCGCTGCGTGAGCCGGCGCATGGCGGCGGAAGGCGTCAGTTGCTGACGGTAACACTGGGGCGTAGTGTACGAATCGTACACATCACAGATGGACACCAGTTGCACATGCGGCGGGATGTCGCCGCCCGCGAGGCCGTCCGGGTAACCGCTGCCGTCAAACCGCTCATGGTGATGGCGCACAATTTCCAGAATGCGCGGATCAAATTTGCCGCTGTTTTCCATTTGCGTGGCCGCGTAGACCGGGTGCAGCTTTACCAGACCGAATTCCTCCTCGGTAAACGCCCCGGGCTTGTTGCGGATCTTCTCGGGAATGCGCGCCATGCCGACATCGTGCAGCATGGCGCCTTCACCCACGATGCCCTGCAGTTCCTTGTCCCAGCCCAGCTCCGCCGCAAACGCCACGGCGAGCGCCGAGGTGTTCACCGCGTGCCGGCCGATGCTGGCGTCCTGCTCGGACAGGATGCGCAACCACAGGCCCGTCGTGGGGTCGGATGCGATGTCGTCAATCAGTCCCGCCACGGCACTGCGCGTCTGCTGCAGATCCTCAATCTGCCCGCCTACCGCACTCTCGGCGAGGCGCGTAAGACTGGCCACCACATCGTCACGTTTCTGTTCGATGCGCTTGAGGGTGGCACGCAGCTTCTTGGCGCCTTCCCATTCGGTGAACACCACGGTGATCGTGCTGCCGCGCACGGCGGTATGCAGGCGATCCTGGAGTGCCTGTTCGGTGCTGGATTTCAGATCGTCCACCCACACCTGCCGGCAATGCTGGCGCAATGCGGCCAGGTCGTCGTCGCTTTCGATGACAAAGCCCTGAAACAGGAAAGGCGTGCCTGCCCACGGCCGATCCAGTTCGGCCACATACATGCCTTTCTCGAGTTGTTCCACAGAAAGCTGGATTTTCATTCGGTGTTCGGAACGGTTTGCGCCTGATTCGGCCCGCCGCAAACCGGCTCTCCATGCGCCCCGATGGCGGAAGTATAGCCCGCGGTTTCCTCCCGTGGGCGTGTGGCGGGCGGGTGCCGGGATCCGGGTCAGGCCTGTGTCAGCAGCACGCACATGAGCACATACGCGACACCGCAGGGCAACAGCCACAACGGCTTCAGGCGCCGGCTCAAGCCCAGGAACAGGATCCACAGGATGGCGGAGAACGTGAGGGCCATGGCCAGCAGGATGTCGGGGCGCGCCTGCCAGGCGCCGAGCTGGATGCCGAAGGCGGGCAGCAACGTGCCCTGAAACACCAGCGCGCCCGTGACGTTGCCGAAAGCCAGCGTGTCCTTGCGGCGGCGGATCCACAGGATGCTGTTGAATTTTTCCGGCATTTCCGTGGCCACCGGGATGATCAACAGCGACAGCACCAGCACGCCGACACCGGTAAGTTGCGCCAGCTGTTCCACGCCGTGCACGAACAGCTTGGCGCCCGCGATGATGAGCGCCAGGCTCAGCACGAGTTGCGCGGTTTCCAGCCCCGGCGTCTGCCGCAGGCGCAGGCGTGCCAGCAGCAGCGGCACATCCGCCGTGGTGCCGTGGCCCTGTTCCACGAGGTAACGCGAGGCGCGCACCGTGTTGCGCACGTAAATGACGTAGATGAACACCAGTGCCGCGGAGGCCAGCATCCGCGGCGCTGCCTGCTGCAAAGGGATAAACAGCGCCAGCAGCGCGATCAGGAATGCCACCAGAAAATACAGCAGGTCGCGGTACAAGCCGCTGCTTTCCGGCGTGAAGGAGTCATGCCAGCCGCGCTTGGCGCCGGCGAACACCGCAATTAACGTCATGGCCACCGAGGCCAGCATCAGCGGAGCGCCGAGGATGGCGCCGATGCCGACGTGTTCGCGCACCGTGGTGCTGGCGCCGCCGAAAAACACCGCAACGATGGGTACGATGGTCTCGGGCAGAGCCGTAGCCACCGCGGCCAGCACCGAGCCCACCAGGCCCTGCGAGAGGCGGTAACGCTGGCCCACGTGCTCGACCGCGTTGGTGAACAGCTCGGCACCCGCAAGAATGACGAGCAGGGCCAGCAGCAGCGTGCCCGCGTCAAACGCCAACATCCGCAGTCTCCCGATGCGGCACTGTGCGCCCGTTTACCCGCGCGGGTGTGCGCGGGTTATGGAACTCGAACGGATGGCGGCGTGTGCCTGTGCCCGCCGCGAATGCGTAGCCGGTCAATGCACGGTCCGTGATTTCTGGCGGGCGGCCTGCAAAGCCTGTACGAACACCGGGACGGGCTGGGCGCCGGACAGCGCGTAACGCTCATCCATGATGAAGAACGGCACGCCGCCGATCCCCAGGCGGTGTGCAGTCTGCAAATCCTCAAGGACCGCCGCACGCTGCTCGTCGCCGGTGAGCCAGGCGCGGATGTCTCCGGTGAGACCCGACGCATGCGCCAGCTCGACAAGTGTATCGGCATCGCCTATGTCGCGGCCCGCGACGAAGTAAGCCTGGAACAGGGTTTCCACCATCGCCGCGGCGCGCTGCTGGGTATCCGCGAGGCGAATCAGGCGGTGGGCATTGAAGGTATTGGGGCTGCGCGTAATCCTGTCAAACTGGAATTCGATGCCGGCGCCGCGGCCGGCCTCCTCAATGCGTGCGTGTATCGCCCGCACCGCGTCGGGACCGCCGAATTTGGCATCCAGGTAGGCGTGCCGGTCGCGCCCCTCGGGCGGCAAATCCGGATTGAGCTGGAACGCGCGCCAATGGATGTCTGCGGGACCGAAGTCGGTCTGCGCGAGCGCCTGTTCCAGGTGGCGTTTGCCGATGTAGCACCAGGGACAAACGCTGTCGGAAAACACCTCGATGCGCATCAGCGTTCCACCTTCGTGTAGATGACACCGGGCAGATCCCCGCGGCGCGAATACACGTGCTCACTGGCGTAATCGGCGTAGAAGGCGTCGCGTTCCTCGGCGGTTTCGAACCAGCGGTAGGACTCCCAGGCCGGGCCGAGCAGATGCGGCGCCGTCATGGGGTTGTCGGGTGGCAGTGTGCAGCGGATGCCGAAGCGTTTATGCGTGCGTTGGGAAAGCATGTCTGGACTCGCGGCGCGGGGACGGGGAGCTATTTTAACGCGCCGGCGGCGTTGATTCCGGTGCGCGCGGCCGGGGTCTCAGCTCTGGGCAAAATAGTTTGCCAGATAATCGTCGAAGGACAGGCGATCAGCCGCTTCGATGCGCGCCTGCTTTGCCAGCGATTCCCGCGCCAGCTTCGCAAACAGCGCTTCGGTCTCGGCCGGCAAGCTGCGTTGCCGGAAGTAGCGGGCATGCTCCGCGGACACGCGCTGCCCGAATTGGAAGAAGCTCTCGTGCCGGGCGCGCATCTCGGCGAGCACGCGCGCGGAGGGCAGGCGCTCGGGGTCTTGCAGCGCGTCGCGCTGCGCTTGCAGCGCCGCAGTGTAAGGCCTCTGCGCATCGTCGGCATCCAGCGCGGCGCAGATGCCCGGCAGGCTCTCGAGGACATCCCCGGCCCAGGCATGCAACCCGATTGCGCGGCCGTCGCGTTGCAGATCGAGGTCGGGGTTGCGGCCG
>DATEJV010000207.1:0-7522 GCA_035277745.1 Gammaproteobacteria bacterium
CGGCTCCAGTCAGAGGCTAGCCGGGATTAGGCGGCTAGGGCGTAGTTGCTATCGTTCGCAGCTAGCGTTTTTGCAAGAAAGTTTTACGAGGAATCCTGCACCTCGGCATGCACGTCGGGTTTCGCGACCCACGTCGAAACCGGGTCGCCCCCACGCTGTGGCCGTCATTGTACACCGCCGTGCGCACGGAATTGCGGTCAGCCGTGGCGCACCAACCGCTGCTTCTGGCGTTGCCAGTCGCGCGCCTTTTCGGCGCTGCGCTTGTCGTGGAGTTTCTTGCCCTTGGCGAGGCCGATTTCCAGCTTGGCGCGACCGCGCTTCCAGTAGAGCGCGAGTGGCACCAGCGTGTAACCCTTGCGTTCTACCGCGCCGGTGAGCCGATCCAGTTCCACGCGCTTGAGCAGCAGCTTGCGCGTGCGCGTGGGATCGGGATGCACGTGCGTAGAGGCGGTATTCAGCGGCGCCACATGTGCGCCCAGCAGCCACGCTTCACCGCCCTTGATGAGCACGTAGCCCTCGGTGATCTGCGCCTTGCCGGCGCGCAGGCTTTTGACTTCCCAGCCTTGCAGCGCCAGGCCGGCTTCCAGTCGCTCTTCGATGAAATAGTCGAAGCGCGCCCGCTTGTTGAGCGCGATGGTCGCAGCAACGTGCTCGGTTCCTTCTTTCTGTTGCGGCATGCTGCGATTATAGCCTGCGCACTGTGCGGTTCCGGCGTTGTGCCACGCAGGCAATTGCCGCACAATCGCCATCCATGCCGGACCTGTATTTCCGCTAGGTGCAGCGCATGCGCACCGTCAACAAGACTGCGCTGGTGCCGCACACCGCTGCGCAGATGTACGCGCTGGTAAACGACGTCGAGCGCTATCCCGAGTTTCTGCCGTGGTGCCGCAGCGCCCGCATCCTCAACCGGACCGATGCCGAAATGTGCGCCAGCCTGGAACTCGCACGCGGCGGTTTTCACAAGACCTTCACCACCCGCAACCGGCTGGCTCCCGGCCGCGGCATCGTGATTGCATTGGATCGCGGTCCGTTCCGGCATCTCGAGGGGCATTGGGGATTCGCGGATCTCGGCCCCGAGGGCTCCAGGGTCACGCTCAATATGAAATTCGAGTTTGCCGGGGCGATGCTCGATCTGATGGCCGGTCCGGTGTTTCACGAGATCTGCAATTCGCTGGTGACGGCGTTCACGCGCCGCGCCGCGGCCTTGTATGTCAAGCCCGCGAATCCTGCACGTTGAAGTGGTGTATGCGCATCGCGACCGGCAGCGCGTGGTAATGCTGGAAGTGCCGGTCGGCACGACTGCACGCGAAGCTGTGCGGCTGTCCGCGCTGCCGCAGGAATTTCCCGAGCTTGCAGCGATCCGCTGTCGGCTTGGAGTATCGGGTCGGCTGGCCAACCCGGAGCAATTGTTGCGCGATGGGGACCGGGTAGAAATCTATCGGCCGTTGCAGATGGATCCCAAGCAGGCACGCCGCAGACGGGCGCACGGACAGCGCTGATTCAGCCGCCTTTGGGGCCGGTCATCGGCGACTGTTCGACGCTCACGACTTTGCCGTCCTTGAAGTGCACCACGACGTGCTTGCGACTGACGCCCTGAACGCGGGCCAGACTGCTCGGTACGTTGTAATACACATAGTCCCAGCGCTCCGGATGGAACGGATCACGGATCATGGGCGGACCGAGTACGAAGCGCACCTGCGCCTCGGTCATGCCGGGCTTGACCTGCGTGATCATCTCGGGTTTGAGGAAATTGCCCTGTTTGATGTCGGGGCGATAAACGCAAGCGCTCAGGGCGAGCGCCGCCAACAGCAGGGCGGGAACATTCAGGCGCATGGGAGTGGTTGTGCTGCTTGACCGGAGGGTGATAATACCCGAGTGCCGGCGCGTCGAGAAGCGGCGGTCGCGAGGAACTCTGTGTGGAAAGCCAGGAACTGCGTAACGCCGGTCTCAAGGTGACCCTGCCGCGGGTCAAGATTCTCGAGATCCTGGAAAACAGCGCGCTGCGCCACATGAGCGCCGAGGACATGTACAAGGCGCTGCTGGATTCCGGCGAGGACATCGGCCTGGCGACCGTCTATCGGGTGCTGACGCAGTTCGAGACTGCCGGTCTGGTGACCCGGCACCATTTCGAAGGCGGGCATTCGGTATTCGAACTGAACCAGGGCACGCACCACGACCACATCGTGTGCGTCAAATGCGGACGGGTGGACGAGTTCGTGGACAGTGAGATTGAAAAACGCCAGAAGCAGATCGCCAGCGCCAAGGGCTATGAAATCACCGACCACTCGCTGTATCTGTACGGCGTCTGTCCGGAATGCCGCAAGACCCTGAATAAATAAGCACAGTTCGGGAATTTCCCGGCCGCTGGCGCGGGCGTGCGCAGCGCGTGACTACAAGGGCACGGCGGCCTTCAGGAATCGCCCGCGCGTGCGATCATTTCGCTGGCATGCTTGCGCGTGGTGGCGGTGATCTCCACCCCGCCCAGCATGCGTGCAAGCTCCTCAATCCTGGATTTTTTGTCGAGCCTGTCGATATGCACGGCCGTGCTCTGGCCGCGGGTCTGCTTGAGCACGCGGAAATGCTGGTGCGCCTGCGAGGCCACCTGCGGCAGGTGCGTGACGCACAGTACTTGGCGGCTGGCACCGAGGCTGCGCAGGTAGCGGCCGACGATTTCGGCTACTCCGCCGCCAATGCCGGCGTCCACCTCGTCGAAAATCATGCAGGGCACGGCGCTGGCACGCGCCGTGACCACTTGTATGGCAAGCGCGATGCGCGACAGTTCTCCGCCCGAAGCCACGCGCGCCAGCGCTTTGAGCGGCTGGCCGGGATTAGCACTCACCTGGAATTCCACCGCGTCGCTGCCGAGCGCTGAAAAGCGCTCGGCGTCAATGGTTATCTTGATCGCAAAACGGCCGCCGGGCATTCCGAGTTCGCGCATGATGGCGGTGGTTTTGGTTCCGAGGCTGGCAGCCGTGCGCTCGCGCTCGTGGCTGAGCTGTGCGGCGGCCTCACGATAATCGTCGCGCAGCCGTGCGAGTTCGCGTTCCAGTTCCTGCAGTGCGACTTCGGCGTTTTCCACCGCGTGCAGCTCGATACGCAGTTTTTCCAGCAATGCCGGCAACTCCTCGGGTTCGAGGTGGTGCTTGCGCGCCAGATTGTGAATCGCGCCCAAGCGGTTTTCGACCTGTTCGAGTCGCCGCGGATCGAGATCCGTGTCGGCCAGATAGTGGCGCAGCGTTTCGCCGGCTTCCGCGAGCTGGATTTCGGCATTGTTCAGTAGATCACCGACCGGCTTCAGGCGCACATCGAGTTCACCCAGCGCGCTGAGCGCGGCCAATGCCTGGTGGGTCAATTGATGCGCGGAAGCTTCTTCATTTTCGTAAACCGCGTTGAGCGCGGTTTGCGCGCCTTGCATGAGCTTGCCGCTGTTGGCCAGGCGCCGGTGCTCTGCGTCCAACGCGGCAATTTCGCCGGGCTGCAAACCCAAAGCATCGAGCTCGCTCACCTGGTGGCCGAGCAACTCCAGATGCGTGTCGCGGTTCTGGGCGGCGGCGCGCAGTGCCGTGAGTCGGTCGTGAGCCGTTTTCCAGTCGCGGTACAGCCCGGCGACTTTGGCAAGCAGGGCCGGCTGATCGGCGAATTCGTCGAGCAGGCCAAGCTGCGCGGCCGGCCGGAGCAATGACTGGTGTTCGTGTTGGCCATGAATGTCCACCAGCTGTTCACCGAGTTCGCGCAACAGCTGCAGCGGTACGCTGCGTGCATTGATTTGGCCGCGTGCGCGGCCGTCACGGCCGATAACGCGTCGCAGGATGCATGCGTCGTCTGCCGCCAGTTCATGCGCGTCCAGCCAGGCGCGTACCGCCGGCAGCCTGCCGATGTCGAATTCGGCGCCGATCTCGGCGCGCTCGGCGCCCAGGCGGATGACGTCGGCGTCGGCGCGGTCGCCCAACACCAGACCGAGCGCATCCACGAAGATGGATTTGCCGGCGCCGGTTTCGCCGCTGAGCACGCTCAGGCCGGCGGCCAGATCCAGCTCCATCCGGTCGATGATGGCAAAGTCGCGGATGGCGAGCTGGGTCAGCATGCGTTATTCATTATCGCCGCGCGTGGGTGCCGGACCCCAGTGCAGTTTGGTGCGCAGAATGCGGAAGTAATCGTGCCCGCGGGGATGGATGAAGGTCACGGCGCGGTCCGCGCGCCACACGCGTATGCGGTCACCGGCGTTGAGTATCTGGGTGTGCTGGCCGTCGCTCGTGGCCTGCGCCCGGCCTCCGTGGGTCTGGCTGATCACGATTTCCACGCGGCTGCCGGCGCCCAGCACGATTGGGCGGTCGCCCAGCGCATGCGGGCAGATGGGCACCAGGATCATGGCCTCCAGCGCGGGATGCAGAATCGATCCGCCGCCGGAAAGCGCGTAGGCCGTCGAGCCGGTAGGCGTGGCCACGATAAGGCCGTCGGCGCGGTGCGCGCACACGAACTGCCCGTCCACATGGGTTTCAAACTCGATGAGCCGTCCGCCGCCGGTTTTCTGGATGACCACGTCGTTGAGTGCCGGTACGCAGGCGCTGGTCTGTGCGCCGTGCACGATTTCGGCTTCCAGGAGCACACGGCGATCGGCGCGGTATTCGCCGCGCAGGATGGCCGCGATGTCCGTGTCCATCGAGTCCGGGGAAATGTCGGTGAGAAAACCCAGGCGTCCGAGATTGATGCCGACCAGCGGTACCGGCCTGGCGGTGAACAGGTGCGCAGCTCTGAGCAGCGTGCCATCGCCGCCGATGACGATGGCCAGTTCCGCGGCGGCGGCCAGCTGCGCACGGTCGGCCAGTTTCGCATCGGATGGGTGTCTGAGCAGCGACGCCAGCGCCGCATCCACCAGCGTCGTGGCCTGCGCGGCGTGCAACTGTGCCAGCAGCCGCGCAAGCGTCGGGGCGATTTGCGGGTCGCCTTCGCGGCCCAGGACGGCAATGGTGGCAAAATGAGCGGGCATACTGGCGGCAACGTTAGCATGGCCGCCGGAAGCGCGAAACGCCGGGTTGGACTTGACGGTTTTCCCGGCCGGTTGCCGGTTTTTTCAGCGGTACCCGGCGCTGGCCGGTGCCGGATGCGTGACAATGGAGCGATGGCAGACATGACGGGCCCGACAGTTGCGACGGCGCTGAACGAACGCGCGCAGCACCTGCTCAAGGTGCTGGTAGAGCGCTACATCCGCGACGGCGAGCCCGTGGGCTCGCGCACCTTGTCGCGGGATTCCGGCATGGACCTGAGTCCCGCGAGTATCCGCAACGTCATGGCCGATCTCGAGGAGATCGGTTTCATCGCCTCGCCGCACACCTCGGCCGGGCGTGTGCCCACGGTCAAGGGCTACCGTTTCTTCGTGGACACGCTGCTTACCGTCAAACCGCTGGCACAGCAGGAAGTGCGCCTCATCCGCCAGCAGCTCGATGTGGAAGACGCGGACCCGCAGGCGCTGCTGGCTTCGGCGAGCAGCCTGCTGTCCGCGGTGACGCACATGGCGGGAGTGGTCACGTTGCCGCGTCTCGAGCATGTCGCCTGGCGGCACATCGAATTTCTGCCGCTGTCCGACAATCGCGTGCTCGCGATTCTGGTGATCAACGAGGGCGAGGTGCAGAACCGCGTGCTGCACCTGGATCGTCGCTACGAGCCCAGCGCCCTGCAGCAGATCAGCAATTACCTGAACGCGCATTTTTCCGGCAAGGACATCCAGGCCGTGCGCGCCGCGCTGATCGAGGAGCTACGGAGTACGCGCGAGAGCATGAACGAGCTCATGCTGGCCGCGATCCATATGGCGGAAAAGGC
Organism: Gammaproteobacteria bacterium; assembly: GCA_035277745.1. Lineage (GTDB taxonomy): Bacteria > Pseudomonadota > Gammaproteobacteria > Natronospirales > REEB76 > REEB76. The sequence continues at coordinate 5,818 of DATEJV010000207.1, forward strand.
CGCGGAGGGCCGCAACCGCGATCAGGGGCGCAGCTACGTGATGGCCGGCGAGACCAACCTCATGGAATGGGCCGAGCTATCGGACGTGGAAAAACTGCGCCGGCTGTTCGAGGCCTTCAATCAACGGCGCGAAATCCTGCACCTCATGGACAAGTGCATCGCCGCCGAGGGCGTGCAGATCTTCATCGGCGAGGAATCCGGCTACCGGGTGCTGGACGAATGCAGCGTGGTGACCGCGCCCTACAAGGTGGGCGACGCGGTGGTCGGGGTGCTGGGCGTGATCGGCCCGACGCGCATGGCCTACGAGCGCGTCATCCCGCTGGTGGATTTGACCGCGCGCCTGCTGGGCGCAGCCTTGAACCCGCGCAAGTAAACCCCAACTCGTGGAAAATGCCGTCCGCGCCGCGCATGGCGTGGTTGTACCCGGTCGTCAGCCGGGAAGTGGAATCGGAGGACTCAATGAGCAAGAAGCATGCCGCCCATGCGGAGCAGGTCGAGGCGCCCAATCCGGCTGCGGCGGAGCCCGTGGCGGATCCGGCGGCGGAACTCAAGGCGGCTCTGGCCGAAGCCCAGCAGCAGGCCGCGCAGAACTGGGATGGCTACGTACGCGCGGTGGCCGAACTGGACAACCTGCGCAAGCGCAGCCAGCGCGACGTGGAGAACGCGCACCGCTATGCGCTGGAGCGTTTTCTGCAGGAACTCCTGCCGGTCAAGGACAGCCTGGAGGCGGGCATTGCCGCGGCGGCCGGCTCGGCAGACAACCTGCGCGAAGGCTTGGAGATGACGCTCAAAATGCTGGTGGCGCTGCTGGAGCGCTTCGAGGTGCGCGAGATCAATCCCCCCAGGGGCGCGGTTTTCGATCCGGAGCAACACGAGGCCATGACCCTGCAACCCAGTGCCGAGGCCCCGCCCGGCAGTGTGCTGTTGACGGTGCAGAAGGGCTATCAGCTGAACGACCGGTTGCTGCGTGCCGCGCGGGTGATTGTGGCTAAATCCCCGGATGCGGCTGCTTGAAAGCCTTTGGCCTACCCCCATTTAACCGGATAACTCGAATTCAACCCCTGTTTCGGAGCGTTTACCCATGAGCAAGATCATCGGCATTGACCTCGGCACCACCAACTCCTGCGTGGCCATCATGGAAGGCGGCAAGCCCCGGGTCATCGAGAACAGCGAAGGCGACCGCACCACGCCCTCGATCGTGGCCTTCACCAAGGACAATGAGGTGCTGGTGGGCCAGTCGGCCAAGCGCCAGGCGGTTACCAACCCCAGGAACACGCTGTACGCCATCAAACGGCTCATCGGCCGCAAGTACACCGACGACGTGGTGCAGAAGGACGTCGGCATGGTGCCCTACAAGATCGTCAAAGCCGACAACGGCGATGCCTGGGTGGAAGCGAGCAGCAAGAAAATGGCGCCGCCCGAGATTTCGGCGCGCGTGCTGCAGAAGATGAAGAAGACCGCCGAGGATTATCTCGGCGAAGAGGTCAAGGAAGCGGTGATTACCGTGCCGGCCTATTTCAACGACTCCCAGCGCCAGGCCACCAAGGATGCCGGCAAGATCGCCGGTCTCGAGGTCAAGCGCATCATCAACGAGCCGACGGCGGCGGCGCTCGCCTACGGCCTGGACAAGGTCAAGGCCGACCGGAAAATCGCGGTCTACGACCTGGGCGGCGGCACCTTCGACATTTCCATCATCGAGATCGCG